>NZ_AP018160.1 GCF_004296515.1 endosymbiont of Pachyrhynchus infernalis
ATTATAATCAAATTATTTAACCAATAAAATTAATAAAATATAAAATATTATGAAATTTTCTATATTATGTAATACATTTATAAAAATGTTAAAAAAAACAAATATAGTATTTAATAATAATTCATTACAAATTTTTAAGAATATTTTAATATTAATAAATAATAAAGAAATAAAAATAATAAGTATGAATTCATTAACAAAAATAATAACAAAAGATAATTTAATAGAATCTAATATAAATAAAATTATTAAAATAAATATATCTGCAAAAAAAATATTTGATATATGTAAAAAAATAGATAAGAATTCAATATTATATTTTAATAAAGAAAACAATTTTTTAATATTAAAATCTAATAAGTCAATATTTTCTATATCAACAATTATAAATTGTAATATTTTAAATGAATTTAATAAACATTATGATAATGATTATAAAATATGCATATCATGTTTATCATTAAAAAACTTAATAAAAAAAACTTATTATTCAATAGGTATAGAAGATACAAGAAAATATTTAAATGGAATGTTATTTGAAATTTATGATAATAAAATAAAAACAATATCTACTGATGGTCATAGATTATCAATATCAGAATTGAAAATTAATTTTGAAATAAAAAATAAAAATAAATATATCTTAACAAAACAAGGAGTTAATGAATTAATTAAATATTTAGATAATATTAATAATAATATATATATAAAATTTGATAATAAAAATATATATATAAAATCAGAAAATTCATTATTTATATCTAGATTATTAAATGAAAATTTTCCAGAATATAATGATATAATATCTAAAGAATTAAAATATTCTATAAAATTAAATAAAAATGTATTAATAGAAGTTATATTAAGAATATCATCTATTTCAAATGATAAATTTTGTTTGATTAGATTAAATTTTAATAATAATAAATTAAATATAAGTTCATTTAATTCAGATCAAGAAAAATCTGAAGAATATATAGATATAGATTATTTATTTGATGATGATATTTTAATTTTATTAAATAGTACTTATTTAATAGAATCTTTATCATCAATAGATGAAGAATTTATATTATTTAAATTTATTAATAATAAATCTTGTATTTGTATAGAAGAATTTAGTAATATAAATAATAAACATATTATTATGCCAATATATTCTTTATAAAATTATGTCAAAATATGATTCTTCAAGTATAAAAGTATTAAAAGGATTAGATGCTGTAAAAAAACGTCCTGGAATGTATATAGGAAATACTGATGATGGTACTGGATTTCATCATATGTTATTTGAAGTTATAGATAACTCTATAGATGAATATTTAGCTGGATACTGTAATAAAATAAGTGTATGTATATATAAAGATAATTCTATATCAGTAGAAGATAATGGTAGAGGAATACCTATTGATATCCATAAAGAAGAAAATATATCAGCAGCAGAACTAATAATGACTACATTACATGCCGGAGGTAAATTTGATAATTTATCATATGAAATATCTGGAGGACTTCATGGTGTAGGAATTTCAGTTGTTAATGCATTATCAGAAAAATTACAATTAATTATATATAGAAATGGATATATATATGAACAAATTTATAGTTATGGATTACCTAAAGATAAAATAAAAATAATAGGTAAATCAAATAATAATGGAACTTTTATAAGATTTTGGCCTGATTTAAATATATTTACAAATAATACTAATTTTCAATTTAATTTAATATTAAGCAGATTAAAAGAAATATCATATTTAAATTCTAATATATCTATCCAATTAGAAGACTTAAGAAAGGATAATTCTAAAAAAATAATAGAAAATAATGATGGTATTAAATCTTTTATAAAAGATTTAATAAAAGATAAAGATGTTATACATAATAATATTTTTTATATGAATTCAAATAAAAATAATATTAATGTAGAAATAGCTTTACAATGGATTAATTCATTTCAAGATATAGTTTATTGTTTTACAAATAATATAAAACAAAAGGATGGAGGTACTCATTTATCTGGATTTAGATCATCTATAACAAAAACTATAAATAATTATATAGAAAAAGAAGAAATATATAAGAGAAGTAAATTAAACATAATAGGAGAAGATACAAGAGAAGGATTAGTATCAGTAATATCTATAAAATATTCTAGTCCTAAATTTTCATCTCAAACAAAAGACAAATTAATTTCTCCAGAAATTAAAAATGTAGTAGAATCTTTGCTAAGTGATTATTTAATGGATTTTTTATTAGAAAATCAAAATGATTCTAAATTAATAATTAATAAAATCATACAATCATCAAAATCTAGAGAAGCTGCTAAAAAAGCAAAAGAAACAATAAGAAAGAAAAATAATGATATATTTAATTTATTAGGTAAATTGTCTGATTGTCAAGAAAATAATCCTGATTTATCAGAATTATATCTTGTAGAAGGTGATTCAGCTGGTGGATCTGCAAAACAAGGAAGAAATAGAAAAAATCAAGCTATTTTACCATTAAAAGGAAAAATAATTAATGTAGAAAAATCAAAAATAGATAAAATATTATCTTCACAAGAAATTGTTTCGTTAATAACTGCTTTAGGATGTGGAATAGAAAATCATAATTTTAATATAGATAAAATAAGATATAAAAAAATAATAATAATGACAGATGCAGATATAGATGGTTCTCATATAAGAACATTATTATTAACATTCTTTTATAGATATATACCTGAAATAATTAATAATGGATATTTATTTATTGCTCAACCGCCATTATATAAAATAAAATTTAATAAAAATGAAATATTTATCAAAACACACAATGAATTAATAGATTTCAAAATTAAATTATTTACTAAAAATATAACCTTATTCTATGATAATAAATCCATTTCTTCTATAGAATTAGAAGAAATATTGAGATTATATATAGATGTAAATAATTTAATAATTAAATTAAAAAACATATATCCTTATATATTACTAAATGAAATTTTAAATAGTGAATATACTATAAATAAAAATGATTTATATAATTTTAATAAAATAAATAAATGGTCTGAAGATATTTGTTTAAATATAAATAAACAATTCAAGTTTGAAAAATGTACTTTTAATATATTCAATAATAATAATATTTTTGAACCAATATTTATTATTAATGATTATTTATGTAATGAATATAAAATAGACAATTGTTTTTTAGAAAGTAATGAATATAAAAAAATATTAAATTTTATTAAAATTAAAAATAAAATAATATTTGATAATAAATCATATATTAAATATAATAATTTAGTAAAAGAAGTTAATTCTTTTAAAGATTTTATAAATTATATAATAAATGATTCAAGAATTAATATAGATATACAAAGATATAAAGGATTAGGAGAAATGAATCCTGATCAATTATGGTACTCAACAATGGATCCTAATAATAGAACTTTATTGAAAGTATTAGTAGAAAATAATAATAAATCAGATAATTTATTTTCTATATTAATGGGTGATAATGTTGAATCTAGAAAAAAATTTATAGAAGAAAATTCATTAAATGTTAATAATCTTGATATATAGAGAGAAGGGGATTCGAACCCCTGAAGAAAAAATTCTTTTCAATTTTCGAAATTGATCCGTTAATCCTCTCCGGCATCTCTCTTATATTATTAATTATCTTTATATCTTATATTTGGAAAAAGTATAATATCTTTTATATTATTACTATTTGTTAAAATCATTATTAATCTATCTATTCCTATTCCTACTCCAGAACTTATTGGTAAACCATATTTCATTGAATCTATATACTCTTTATCAATAATAGAATTATTATTTTCTAATTTTTGATTAGTAAATCTATTTTTTTGATCTTCTGGATCATTTAATTCTGAAAATCCATTTCCTATTTCTAATCCGCAAATAAATAATTCAAATCTATCAGCTATATTGCTATTAATAACATTTCTTTTTGATAAAGGAGAAACATCTATAGGATATTCTGTTATAAAAGTTGGATATTTAATATTTTTTTCTACAGTTTTTTTAAAAATTTCAAATTGAATTCTGCCTAAACTCCATTCTTTTTCTATTAAAATATTATTTATTTTAGATATTAAAATACAATCATTTATATTATTTATATTTATATTTTTTTCTATATTATTAAAATAGTAAATAGAATCTTTCATACTAATAATATTAAATTTTTTATTAAAATCTATATTACAATTTTTAAAATTTATACTAGTTTTATTAAGAACTTTAATACATATATATTTAATCATTTTTTCTACTAATTTAATTAAATATTTAAAATCTACATAAGTAACATATATTTCCATTGTTGTAAATTCTGGATTATGATAAATAGATAATCCTTCATTACGAAAATTTTTTCCTATTTCAAATATTTTATTAAAACCACCAATTAATAATTGTTTTAAATATAATTCTGGAGCAATTCTTAAATATAACTTTTTATTTTTTAAATAATTATATTTTGTTATAAATGGATTAGCATCAGCACCTCCAGGAATATTTTGTATTATTGGAGTTTCTACTTCTATAAAATTTCTTTTATGTAAAAAATTTCTTATTTCTTTTATAAATTTAGATCTAAGTATAAAATTATTACAGGATTTTCTATTAGAAATTAAATCTAAATATCTTTTTTTTGACTTTATTTTATCATCTAATAATCCTAAATACTTATTAGCTAATGGATATAAACATTTAACTAGTAAATATATATATTTACAATTTATAGATAATTCATTAGTTTTTGTTATAAATATAAATCCTTCTACTCCAATTATATCTCCTATATCAATAAATTTATTTTGATATAAATATATTTTTTTAGAAATAAAATTCATATCTAAATATATTTGAATATAATTATCTACATCTTGTATTTTTAAAAATGTTAATTTACCAAATACTCTTTTATTTATAACTCTTCCAGCTATTTTTATATTTTTATTTAATAATTTATGATTTAATTTATTATTATTAAATATATAACGTATATTTTTTATACTATAATTTATATTAAATTTTTCTCTAAATATTAAATTATCGTTTTTAATAGTTTCTAATTTTTTAACTCTTACTATATATTCTTTATTATTCATAATAATTAATATATTAATTATTTATATAATTTATTTTTTAAACATTTTTCTATAAAAATACTTAAATTTCCATTTAATACTTCTTTTATATTATTTGTTTCTAATCCTGTTAAATTATCTTTTATTATTGAATCATCTAATATATATGATCTTATTTGTCTACCCCAACTTATATCTGATTTTAAATCTTCTATTTTTTTATTATTTTTAATTTTATTATTTAATTTTATATTATATATTTTATTTTTTAATCTTTTTAAAGCATTTTTTTTATTTATGTTCTGATATTTACTATCATTAGATTTTACATTTATACCAGTAGGAATATGAAAAACTCTAACAGCTGAATTTGTTTTATTTATATGTTGACCTCCATTTCCAGAAGATTTACAAAAACTAAATTTTATATCATTATTATTTAAATTAACATCTAAATTTTCATCTATATTTTTTTTAATATAAACTGAACTAAAAGATGTATGTCTCTTACCAGAATCAAAAGGACTTTTTCTAACTAACCTATGTATTCCATTTTCTGTTTTAAGCCAACCGTATGCATATTTTCCTTCTACATAAATTAATACAGATTTTTTTCTTTTTATAAAAAACTTATCTTCAGATAATATTTTATATTTTAAATTTTTTATTTTTATCCATTTTATATACATTCTAAATAAAATATTTACCCAATCTTGAGATTCTATACCACCAGATCCAGAAATTATACTAATAAAACATGAAATATCATCAGAATTTGTAAAGAAATCATTATATTTATTCATAAAAAATTTAAATTAAATTTTATTAAATTAAAATAATTCATATGCGTATTCAACTAAAATTTGTATTTTATTATCATTAAAGTATTTAGAATAATATAATTTATATGCTAAAACTAATTTATTAGATTTTAAATTATTCCAAAAATCAATATCTACATTAAATAATATTCCATTTATTATTAATCCATTAAAAGTTTTAACAATAATTTTTAAAATATTTTTATTAAAAAATTCTTTATGTATTAAATAAAATTTACCATCAAATATAGGATATGGAAAACCATTACCCCATGGACCATTATTATTTATATGTTTAACATTACTTAATGTAAATTCACTATCTAATAACTCTCCATCAGACCATATTATTTTATAATTATTATTATCTAAATTATTTTTATTAATATAATTACTTATTTGAATATTAAAAATATTTTTAAAATATTCAAAATTTTTTATATTTAAAGATAAACCTATAGCAAAATTATGTCCTCCAAACTTTAAAATTAAATCAGGATATAAATTATTAATAGAATTTATAATTTCATAAATATTAATATTTTCTATAGATCTACCGGAACCTATTAATATATCATTATTTAATTTAGAAAAAACTATTGTAGGTTTATTAAATTTATCTTTTAATCTAGAAGAAACTATACCTAATATTCCATTATGAAAATCTAAATTATATATTATCAATGAATATTTTTTATCAGATTCATACAAATTATCTAAAATATTTAAACATTTCAACTCCATATCTTTAGATATTTTTTTTCTTATAGAATTTAATATATTTAATTCTTTAGATATATATAATGCTTCATGTTTATCTTCAGTTAATAATAACTTTATACTTATAGACATATCTTTTAATCTACCAGCAGAATTTATACGTGGTACTATATAAAAATTTATATCTAATGTAGATAAATTTTCTATATCTATATTTAAATATTCAATTAAAGTAATTATTCCTAATCTACAATTTTTAGATTTTATTATATTAATACCTTCTTTAATTAAAATTCTATTATTTGTATCAAGATATGACATATCTGCTATTGTACCTATTGCAACTAAATCTAATAAATTATTTATATTTGGTATAGAAATACTATTATTTTTAAACCAATTTAAATTAATTAATTTATTATTTAATGCTTTCATTAAATAATATGAAATTCCAACACCAGATATATATTTAGATGGAAATTTACAATCATTTAAATTAGGATTTATTATAACATTAGCTTTAGGTAATATTTTTTTAGGAATATGATGATCAGTTATTATAGTTAATATATTATTTTTTTTAGCTAAATTAATTTCATCAAAAGATGAAATACCATTATCTACTGTTAAGATAAGTTTACCATTAATAGAAATTATTTTTTCTATTATATTTATACTTAACCCATGTCCATCTTTAAATCTGTTTGGTATTATAAAATCTACATTATTAAATCCCATTTTTTTTAAAGCTATAAAACATAAAGCAGTACTAGTAACACCATCTGTATCAAAATCTCCAACTATAACAATTTTTTCATTATTGAATAAAAAATTTATTAATATATTTATAGCTTTATTTATATTTTTAAATAATTTATAATTAAAAATATTATCTATATTTAAATTTATATCATTAATAGATGTAATTCCTCTATTAGAATAAATTTTTTTTATTATTTCAGGTATATTAAAATTATTTAAATTATTATTTATTTCTTTAGATCTTCTGTTTAATTTAATAAAATCTTTCATTAATTATTAATTTTATAATATTTTATATAATACAAATTATTATTCTATTTTTTATATCAAAATCATGTATTTTAAAATTTAATATATTACCTATATATATATCATCTTTATTTTTAATAGTATTTAAATCTAAATTATAATTTCCTAAAACATAATCATTTATATATATTATTAAATTATTATTATTTATATCAATAATTTTCCCAGGTATTATATCTCCTATTGATTTTATATTTATAAAATCTTCAAATGGATCTTTGAATAATTGTTTTATCCCTAATGAAATTCTATTTTTATCTGTATCTATATTTAAAATAATAGATTTTATTTCATCTCCTTTAGAATATTTATTAATATCATTATTTTTATCTATAAGCCATGAAATATCTGTGATATGTACTAATCCATCTACATTTTCATTATTTAATTCAATAAAAATCCCAAAATTAGTAATAGATTTAATATTGCCTATTACTATATCACCAATTTTATATTTTTTATAAAAATCATTCCAAGGATTTTTCTTACATTGTTTTATTCCTAAAGAAATTCTTCTTTTAGATATATCTATATTTAATATCATAACTTTTATAACTTCATTTAAGTTAACAATTTCATATGGATTTATATTTTTATTTCTCCAATCCATTTCAGATATATGAACTAATCCTTCTATTCCATTTTCTATTTCAACAAAACAACCATAATCTGTTAAATTTGTAACTTTACCTGATATAATTAATCCTTTTGGATACTTTTTAATAATACAATACCATGGATCATCAACTAATTGTTTTAATCCTAAATAAACTCTAAATTTATCATAATCAAATTTTATTATTTTAACATTTATTTCATCTCCAATTTTAACAATTTCAGATGGATGTTTTATTCTTTTCCATGTTATATCAGTTATATGTAATAATCCATCTATACCTCCTAAATCTAAAAATACACCGTAATTTGTTATATTTTTAACAATTCCTTTAACAATATCATCTTTTTTTAAATTATTTATTAAATTTTTTTTTTCATAATTATCTTCAGATTCTATTACAGCTTTTCTAGAAACAACTATATTATTAGTTTTTTTATCTATTTTAACTACCTTAAATTCTAATTTTTTACCTTCCAAATTATATGAATCACTTATAGATTTAAAATCAACAAGTGATCCTGGTAAAAATGCTCTTACATTATTTATTTCTACAGAAAAACCACCTTTTATTCTTTCTATAACATATCCATATATAGATTTATCACATTTATAATATTCTTCTAATTCATTCCAATATTCATATTGTTTAGCTTTATCTCTAGATATTATTGTCTCTCCATAATTATTATCAATTGATTCTAATATAAAATCAATTTCATCTCCTATTTTTATATTTAATTTATCATTATCAATAAATTCATTTATAGGAACATATGATTCAGATTTTAAATTTACATCTACTAAAATAAAATCCTTAAATATATTTATTACTTTTCCTTTTAATATTTCTCCAGGTTGTACATTTATGTTCTCTACTGATTTTTTAAAAAAATTAGAAAAATTTTTTATCATATTTATTAAATGTAATTTATTAAAATTATTTATTTATTTTAAATAATTATTTTTTTAAATGTATCAAAATAATCAGGAAAAGTTTTATTGACACATTTATAATTATTTATTGTTATATTAACTCCTGACAAAGGAATTAAAGAAAAACACATTGCTATTCTATGATCATTATATGTATTTATATATGCACTTTTAAATTTAATAGGAGGAATTATTGATATATAATCTTTACCTTCTATAATTTCAGCACCTATTTTTTTCAATTCATTTGACATTGCATTTAATCTATCAGATTCTTTTACTCTCCAATTATATATATTTCTTATTATAGATTTATTTTTATTATTTACAAATAGAGATACTATTGCTATAGTCATTGCTACATCTGGTATATCATTTGCATCTATATCTATTGAAAATAGTTTATTACTACTACTTTCTATAAAATTATCTCCCCATATTATGTTTGCTCCCATATTTTCTAAAATGTTAGCAAATTTTATATCTCCTTGAATACTATTTTTATTTATACCTATTACTTTTACTGGACCATTTTTTATAGCACCTGCTGCTAAAAAATATGATGCAGATGATGCATCTCCTTCTATATAAATTTCTTTAGGTGATATATATTTTCTATTACCTTCTATGTAGAAAAATTTATAATTGTTGTTATATATTTTTATACCAAATTTTTTCATAATATTTAAAGTAATATCAATATATGGTTTAGATACTAAATTATCTTCTATAATAATAGAAGTATTTTTTTTAGCTAAAGGAGCCATCATTAATATAGAACTTAAAAACTGACTAGATATATTTCCATTTAATGTTATATTTCCACCTATATATCCTCCAAATAATTCTACTGGAGGATATTTATCTTTAATTATATATTTTATTTTTGCTCCTCCACTTCTTAATGCATCAACTAAATGATTTATGGGTCTTTCTTTCATTCTATCATCACCTATTAATTTTATGTTACTTTTAACTAAAGATAACATAGATAATAAAGGTCTTATTACTGTACCAGCATTTCCTATGAATAATTCTATTTTTTTATTATTTAATAAATTTATATTAAATCCTTCTATTTCATAAGAATTTAATTTATTTTTAATTTTATTTATTTTTATTCCTAATGATTTTAAAGAAATTATCATATAATTAACATCATCACATTTTGGTATATTATGTAATATAATCTTACCCATAGAAAAAGAAGATAATAATAAAACTCTATTTGATATACTTTTAGATCCAGGAATGACAACTTCACCTTTAACACTATTTATTGAATTTATATTGATATTATCTTTCATAAAGTTCCTTAAATTAATTTATTTAATACTTAAATTTATAAATTTTAATATATTATATATTTAATATTATCATTAAATTAATTAATTTAATATAAAAATATTTTAATGTAAATTAATTTATTATTATAATCTATCTTTCATATATGGAAGTAATATTTTTGGTATTTTTATATTCATATCTTTTTCTTGATAATTTTCTATTAATGCAGCCATTGTTCTTCCAATAGCTAAACCTGATCCATTTAATATATGAATTAAATTAATTTTATTATCTAATGTTTTATATCTAGCTAATATTCTTCTTGATTGAAAATCACTTGTATTAGAACATGATGATACTTCTATATATTTATTTTCATATGGAAACCAAACTTCTAAATCATATGTTTTACATGAACTAAATGATGTATTATTAGCAGATAATAATACTTTTCTATAGTGTAAATTTAATAATTGTAATATATATTCAGCATTATTAGTTAAAGATTCTAAACTATTAAATGAATCATTTGGTTTTACAAATTGAACCATTTCTACTTTATCAAATTGGTGTAATCTTATTAATCCTTTAGAATTACTTCCATATGAACCAACTTCTGATCTAAAACAAGAACTATTAGAAACAAATTTTATAGGTAATTTATTTTCATTTAAAATAGTATTTCTCATAATATTAACTAATGGAACTTCAGATGTTGGAATAAGAGCATGTGTTAATTTATTATTATTAAAATTATTTAAATAAAATAAATCTTTTTTAAATTTAGGTAATTGTCCTGATCCATATAATGATTCATTATTTACTATTAAAGGAACATATATTTCTTCATAACCATGATTTTTAATATGTATATCTAACATAAATTGAGATAATGCTCTATATATTCTTGAAAAATTATTTTTCATAATTATAAATTTTTTTCCAGATATTTTAGATGAAGAATTAAAATCTATATAATTATTTAATTTTCCTATAGTTATATAACTTTTTATGTTAAAATTAAATTTTCTTTTTTCTCCCCAATAATATACATCTATATTTTTAGAATTTTTACCAGATGGAACATCATTAGATAATATGTTAGGTATTTCATATAAAATATTATTTATTTCGTAATTTAAATTTTTTATTTTTTCTTTTAATAAATTAATTTTAATATTTATATTATTTATATTTTTATATAAATTATTTATATTACTATTATTTTTATATAAATATAATAATTTTGATAATTTATTTTTATTAAAAATAGAATTATTTAATTTAAATTTTAATTTTTTTCTTTCATCATCTATTTTACTTAAATATTTTATATTTATATTACATCCTCTATTTTTAAATTTATTTATATATAAATAAATATTTTTTTTTATTAGTTTTAAATCTATCATATTTATAAATTAGATTTAATATATTTATTAATGTATTATATATTATAAATAATATTTATTATTATAAATATATTAATTTAATATATTTATTATTATTATATTATTTTGTATTAATTTAATAAAATACTAAAATTAAATTATGAATAAAAAAAATATTTCAGAATTTTATGGTGTAGTTATAAATACATTACCTAATACAATGTTTAAAGTAAAATTAAATAACGGAAATATAATTATTGCTTATATATCTGGAAAAATAAGAAAAAATTATATAAAAATATTAAATGGAGATAAAGTTATTGTAGAATTAACTCCATATGATTTAAAAAAAGGTAGAATAATTTTTAGAAGTAAATAAATTATATAAAATGATAAATCATATTCCTGTAATGTTAGATGAAGTAATAGAAAATTTAAATATAATAAAAGATGGAATATATATAGATTGTACATTTGGTTGTGGTGGTCATTCTATGGGTATACTTAAAAAATTAGGTAAAAATGGTAAATTAATATCTATAGATAAAGATATAGAATCTAAAACGTTTTCAAATAAAATAACTGATAATAGATTTATATTTATAAATGATAATTTTTCAAATATTAATAAATATTTATTAAATTTTAATCTTGTTGGAAAAATAAATGGAATTTTATTAGATTTAGGTTTATCCAGAAATCAAATATCTGATTCTACTAGAGGATTTTCATTTTTAAATAATGGACCACTAGACATGAGAATGAATAAAACTAAAGGATTAAAAGCGTATGATTTTATAAATAATGAATCTGAACAAGTAATATATAATGTTTTAAAAAAATTTGGAGAAGATAAAAATAGTAAAAAAATAGCTAGAAATATAATTATAAATAGAAATAAAAAAAAAATATTAAAAACATTTGATTTAAAAAAAATAATTTTAAATTCATCTAATAATATAAAATCATTAGCTAGATGTTTTCAAGCAATAAGAATTTATATAAATAATGAAATTAAAGAGCTTAATTGTATATTAAATTTAGTACCAAATATTTTATGTTTTAATGGAATATTATCTATAATAACATTTCATTCTATAGAAGATAAAATTGTTAAAAATTTCTTTAAAATATCTAATGAAGAACATATTTTTTTAAATAAAATTCCTATTACAAATATAGAATATATAAATATTAAAAATAAATTAATAAAAATGATAGAAATTAATAAGATTAAACCTTCTTTAAATGAAATTAAAAATAATAATTCTTCTAGAAGTGCAATATTAAGAGTATTCAAAAAAATAAATAAATTTTAAAATATGATTTTAAATTATTTATTAAAGCCTTGGATAACTAAAAATGTACCTAATATAAATATATTAAATTTAACATTAAATAGCAAAAATATTAAAAATAATAGTTTATTTTTTTCTATAAATGGATATTTAGAAAAAGGAAGTAAATATATACAAGAATCAATAAATAATGGATCTATAGCTATAATAATTGAAACAGAAAATATATATGAACATGGAAAAATAATTAATAATAAAATTCCTATAATATTTTTTTATAAATTAAAAATATTTATTTCAGAAATATCAGGAAGATTTTATAATAATCCATCTAATAAATTAAATCTTATTGGAATAACAGGAACTAATGGTAAAACTACAGTATCATATATTTCTTCTCAATTAATTAATTTAATAAATAAATACAATAAAAGTGCTATTATTGGAACTTTAGGTAATGGTATAATACCAAATTTAATAGAAACTAAAAATACTACAGATTCTCCTATTGATTTACAAGAAACTTTGTATAAATTTTATAAAAATAATATTGATACAGTATTTTTAGAAGTATCTTCTCATAGTATATTACAAAATAGAATAAAAAATTTAAAATTTAAATATACAGTATTTACAAATATATCACATGAACATCTAGATTTTCATAAAAATATGTTTTCTTATAAAAAATCTAAATATAAACTATTTAATGAATATAAAGTTATTAATTCCATAATAAATGTAGATAATAAATTTGGAAAGAAAATATCTAATAAAATAAAATGTACATCAGTGTCTTTATTTAAGAAAATATATATTAAATGTAGATCTATATATGTAAATATAAAAAAAATAAAATTCATTAAATATAAAAGTTACTTAGAAATTATAATAAATAATATAAAATATAATATATTATTAAATTTTATAGGATATTTTAATGTAAATAATTTTATTATATCTTTAGTAACACTTATTGAATTAGGATATAAAGTTAATGATATAATTAAAGTTAGTTCATTAATAAATTTACCGCCAGGAAGAATGGAAATAATAAAATTTAATAAAATAGATATAATTATAGATTATGCTCATACTCCTGATGCAATAATTAATATATTATTAACAATAAGAAAAATATGTATTGGAAAAATATGGTGTATATTTGGATGTGGTGGTAATAAAGATAAACTTAAAAGACCAATAATGGGTAAATTGGCTTATAAATATTCAGATTATGTAATATTAACAAGTGATAATACAAAAAACGAAAATATAAATGATATTATAAATGATATTATTAAGTATATTAATTATAAAAATAATATAAATATTATTATTGATAGAGAAAAAGCTATAAAATTTTCAATATGTAATTCTAATAAATATGATATAATATTAATTTTAGGAAAAGGTCATGAAAAATTTCAAATTATAGGTAATGATTTATTTAATTTTTCTGATAAGGAAATAGTTTTAAAATTAATAAATAAATTATAAATGATTAATTGTACATTAAAAGAAATAAGTAATATTGTAAATGGTAAATTAATAGGAAAAAATAAAATAATAAATTTTATATCTATAAATTCAAAAAATATAAAAAATAAATGTTTATTTATAGCATTTAAAGGTATCAATTTTGATTCTCATATTTTTGTTGAAGATTCTATAAAAAATGGAGCTATAGCAATATTAGTGTCAAAATATTTTGTTAATATATCTATTCCTCAAATAATAGTAAATAACGTTAATAATTCTTTTTTTTCTATAGCAAAATTTATAAGAAAAAAATCTAATTCTTATATTATAGCTATAACTGGTTCATGTGGTAAAACTTCTATTAAAGAAATGACATTTTGTATATTAAAAAATATAAGAAAAAGTTATTTAACTAATAAAAATGAAAATAATATAATTGGTATAAGTTTAACATTATGTAATATAGAATATTATAATATGTTTGTTATATTAGAAGTAGGAACAGATGGATTAAATCAAATAAATAATTTAATTGACATAATAGAACCAAATATAGTTTTAATAAGTAATTTATTTATATCTCATTTTTCAAAATTAAATAATTATTATAATTTAATACGTGCAAAAGGAGAAATATTAGAAAAATTATCTTTATGTAATAGAGTTATTTTAAATTTCGATAGTAATAATTGGAATTATTGGAAATTTATATCTTTTAATAAAATACCTTTATTTTTTTCTTTAAATAAATTAAATAATGTTGATTTTTATTCAGAAAATATAATTACATATAATTTTAAATCTAGTTTTATATTAAATAGTCCAATAGGTAAAATAAAAATAAATTTAAATGTACCTGGAATTAATAATATATATAATTCAATTGCGGCTTCTGCTATATCTATATTATTAGGTTCAAATCTTAATAATATACAAAAATCTTTATTTAAATTTAAATCAATAAATAATAGATTAAAACCTATATTTATAAGTAAAAATAAAATAATATTAGATGATACATATAATGCAAATTTAGGATCATTTATATCTTCATCTAATTTATTATCTAATATTAATGGATATAAAGTTATTATTATAGCTGATATCCTAGAATTAGGAAATGCAGAAGTTTTTTTACATAAAAGAATGGGTAAAATTATAAATAATTTAAATATAGATAAAGTATTAAGTATTGGTAAATTATCATATTATATTACTTTAAATTGTAAAGGTGAACATTTTTATAATATAAATAATTTAATTGAAAGAATAGTTTTTCTAATAAAAAAATATAATAATATTGTAATTTTAATTAAAGGATCTAGAAAAAATAGACTTGATGAATTAATAAAAATATTAATAAATAAAAAAAATGATAACATTATTAATTAAAGAATTTAATTTTAAATTTTTTAATATTTTATTAAAATCTATATTTAGTTTTTTTACATCTTTTCTTTTTTTTTTTTATTATTTATTATAAATGTATATACTTATTTAAAAAATTTAATTTAAAACAAAAGAATAGATTAAATTCATTTCATGTTGAAAAATGTAATACATTTACAATGGGTGGATTAATTATATTATTATCTAGTTTATTATCAATAATACTTTGGTCAGATATATATAATATATATACATTATATTTTATAATATTTTTAATTTCTTATGGAATTATAGGATTTATTGATGATTATATAAAAATATATAATAAATATTATTGTGGTTTTAAAATACTAGAAAAATATTTTATACAATCAATATTAACATTAATATTAATACTTTTTTTATATAAAACAGAAAACATTTTATTTATAGATAGAATATTTATTCCTTTTTTAAAAAAAAAAAATATTTATATAAATAAATTTATTTATTTTTTATTAAGATATTTTACATTAATGGGTGCTATAAATTCTGTTAATATAACTGATGGATTAGATGGATTAGCTATTATATCTATTATTTTATCTTTATCAACATCAATAATTATTTCCATTATTTATAGTAATGAAATTTTATCTAATATTTTTAATACACTTTATATTAAAAATGCATATGAAATTATTAATTTATCTTCGGCAATTATAGGATCTTCATTAGGATTTTTATGGTTTAATTCATATCCATCTTATATATTTATGGGAGATACAGGATCATTATCATTAGGTGGAATATTAGGATTAATTTTTATATTATTAAATAGTGAATTATTATTAATATTATCAGGTGGAATATTTGTTATAGAATTATTATCAATAATATTACAAATAATTAGTTATAAAATTTTTAAAAAAAGAATATATTTAATGGCTCCTATACACCATCATTATGAAATAAAAGGAGTTCATGAATCAAAAATTGTTTTTAGATTTTCTATAATATCATTTATATTTAACTTATTATGTTTATTAATTATTTTTATTAGAAAGTAAATTATGTTTAAAAATAAAAATATATTTATAATAGGATCTGGAATAACAGGAATTTCTTGTATTAATTATTTATTAAAAAAGGAATGTAATTTAACATTAATAGATACTAGATTAAATCCTCCTAATTTAAATTTAATTCCTGATAATATAAACACATTTTTTGGTAAAAATGTAAATTTTAATATGTTATTAAAATCAGATTTAGTTGTAATAAGTCCTGGATTTGATTATAAATTAATAAATAATAATATATTAAATAAAATCAATATAACTAGTGATATAGAATTATTTTGTAAAGAAAAACCTAAATCTAAAATAATTGCTATAACCGGAACTAATGGCAAAAGTACTGTATCTACTTTAATATTTAAAATTTTAAAAAATAATAATTATTTAGTTTACTTGGGTGGTAATATAGGTAATCCTGTACTAAATTCTTTAAATATAGATTATGATTTTTATGTATTTGAATTATCTAGTTTTCAACTTGAAATTTTAAATAACTTAAAATCTTTCTCATCATCTATATTAAATATAGGTTTTGATCATTTAGATAGACATATAAATATTAAAAATTATATAAATAGTAAATTAAAAATATTTAATAATTCTTATTATTGTGTAATTAATATTGATGATAATTTATCATATCCTAATAAAATTAATTTGAATTCTAAATATGAATTTTTTGGAATAAATAGTGGAAATTATCATTTAAAATTTATTAAAGATAAAATATATTTGATGTATAAAAATGATTTAATTATTGATAGTTCTAAATTAAAAATATTTGGAATACATAATTATATTAATGTATTATCTTCATTATCTTGTATAAAATATATAAATTTAAATTTTAATAAAGTAATAAATACTATAAAAAAGTTTAAACCATTAAATCATAGATTAAATTTAATATTAAATATAAATAATATAACTTGGATAAATGATTCAAAATCTACAAATATATCAAGTACTATTTCTGCTATAAATAGTATAAAATTTTATAGTACTATACATTTAATAATTGGTGGATATAGAAAAAATATAGATTTTAATTTATTAAAATCTTTTTTAAAAAATAAAAATATAAAAATTTATTGTTTTGGAATAGATGGTAAATATATAAGTAATTTATTTAATAAAAAATCTATTTATTATTATGATTTAGAATCTATTGTATATGAAATATATAATAAAGTAAAAATTAATGATGTAGTTCTTTTTTCTCCAGCTTGTTCTAGTATTGATAATTATAATAATTATATTGATAGAGGAAATCATTTTATTAAAATTGTAAATAAATTATATAAAATAAATGATAACTAAAAAAAATATAATTATTGCTACTGGTGGAACAGGGGGGCATGTAATATCTGGAATATGTATATCAAATTATTTAATTTATTTAAAAAATAATGTAACTTGGGTTGGTTCTAAAAATAGAATGGAATCATATTTAATTTCAGATAATAATATAAATATAGATTATATAAGCATATTAAATATTAATACTAAATCTTTTTTTGATAAAATTAAATTTTATTATTCTTTATTAAAATCTATTTATGAATCTTGTAAAATAATATCTTATAGAAAACCAGATATTATTATAGGAATGGGTGGGTATATATCTATACCTGTATGTATAGCAGGATGGATAAAAAACATACCTATAATAATACATGAACAAAATTGTAAAATTGGATTATCAAATAAAATTTTATACTTTATATCAAAAAAATTTTTATCTGGATTTAATTTAAAAAATAAAAATTATATATATGTCGGAAATCCTGTAAGAAAAAATATTATTAATATATCTAAACCAGAAATAAGATTAAAAAATAGAAAAGGTCCTATAAGAATATTGATACTGGGTGGAAGTCAAGGATCATATTTTATAAATAAAAATATTCCATTAGTAATTAAAAAATTAAATAATGTTTTAATTTGGCACATATGTGGAAAAAATAATTATAATTTTGTGTTTGATATATACAATAAATTATTATGTTATAATAAAGTTTATTTAATTAATGATTTTATTTTAGATATATATAAAGCATATTATTGGTCTGATTTAATAATTTGTAGGTCAGGTGCTTTAACTATTAGTGAAATATTATGTGTAGGTTTACCATCTATAATTATTCCATTTATTGGAAAAGATAAACATCAGTATTATAATTCTTTATTTTTAGATAAAATTGGTGTTACTAAAATTTTTAATGAAAATGAATTTGATATAGATTTAATTTATAATTATATTTCTAATTTAGATAGAAATAAATTATTAGAATTATCTATAAGATGTAGAAAATATTATAATTTTAATTCTATAGAAAATATAATAAAAGAAATTTATAATTTATTTATTTAATAAAAATGAATAATAAAAATATTTTGGATTTAAATAATATAAAAAAAATACATTTTATAGGAATTGGTGGAATATGTATTAGTGGTATAGCAAAAATATTTTTAAAAAAAGGATATATTATAACTGGATCTGATATTATTAAAAATAATATTATAAAAGATTTAGATAATATTGGTATTAAAATATATATTGGACATAATAAAAATAATATTTATAATTCTGATATTATTATATTTTCTAGTGCAATAAAACCTGATAATGTAGAAATTTTAGAGGCTATTAATTTAAATATACCTATATTAAGTAGAGGTGAAATTTTAAATAAATTAACTAAAAATTATTATTCTATATGTATAGCAGGTAGTCATGGAAAAACTACTATTACATCTATAATATCTTTTATATTTATTAATTCTGGATATAATATAACTTTTTTATCTGGAGGGATATTAAAAAATTTTAATAGTAATTATAATTTAGGAAATAGTAAATATTTTGTAATAGAATCTGATGAAAGTGATTCCACTTTTTTAAAACTAAATCCTTCTGTATCAATAATATCTAATATAGATAATGATCATTTAATTTTTTATAATAATGATTTTAATAATTTAAAAAACTCTTTTATTAAATTTATAAATAATGTTCCTAAAAATGGATTATCGATTATATGTATAGATAATAAAATTTTAAAAGATATATTATATAATAATAATTTTGTTTGTAAAATAATAACATATGGATTTGATGATAGTGCTGATGTAGTTATTACTGAGTATTTTCAATATAATTTTTTTAGTAAATTTCTATTAAAAAGTAATAAATATAAAGATTTTAATTTTTCTATTAAAATTAATTATTTACCAGGAAAATATAATGCTTTAAATATAACAGCGTCTGTAATATTAACAATATTAGAAGGAATAGATCATAAATTAGTTATTAAATCCTTGTTAGATTTTAAAGGTATAAATAGAAGGTTTGAAATTTTAAAATATAAATTTATTAATAAAAATTTATATAATAAAAAAATATTTTTAATAAGTGATTATGGACATCATCCATCAGAAATAAATTCTGTAATACAAAATATAAGATTAGGATGGAGTGATTATAAAATTATTATGATATTTCAACCTCATAGATATACTAGAACAAATAGTTTACTATTTGATTTTATAAAAATTTTAATAAAAGTTGATTATTTAATATTATTAGATATATTCTCAGCAGGAGAAGATAATTTATATAATATAAGTAGTAAAAATATATTTTTAAAGATTAAACTATATAAAAAAAATAATATTTTTTACCTTAAAAATATAAATAATATTTCAAATATATTAAATAAATTAATTACATATAAAAATATTATTTTAATACAAGGAGCTGGAAATATAAATGATATAATATTAAATAATTTAAATCTTTAATTATATAAATTAATTTCATGTTTAATTATTTTTCTAAATATATAAATAAATATAAAAATCAGCATATATTAAATTCAATAAAAAAAAAAGTAGAAATTATTAATTTTATTAGTAAAGATATAGAAAAATTAAGTGATAAAGAGTTATCAAATAAAACTAATGAATTTATATTTAGATTAAATAAAGGAAAGGATATAGATTCTATATTATTTGAATCTTTTGCTGTTGTAAAAGAATCTATAAATAGAATATTTGGAATTAAATTATTTGATGTTCAAATAATAGGTGGAATTGTATTACATAATAAATGTATAGCTGAAATGTCTACTGGTGAAGGTAAAACTTTAACTTCTACATTGCCAGCTTATTTTAATTCATTATATAAAAAAGGAGTTCATATAGTTACTATGAATGATTATTTAGCTAAAAGAGATGCAGAAAATAATATTCCTTTATTTAAATTTTTAGGAATTACTGTTGGTATTAATTTGAGTAATTCATCTTTTGAAGAAAAAAAAAAATCTTATTTATGTGATATAACATATGGAACAAATAATGAATATTGTTTTGATTATTTAAGAGATAATTTAGTCATGAATTATAATGATAAGATTCAAAGATCTTTAAATTATGCAATAATAGATGAAATAGATTCTATATTAATAGATGAAGCAAGAACTCCATTAATAATATCAGATCAAAATAAAAATAATTCTTCTTTATATTTAAAAATTAATTCATTAATAAAATATTTAATAAATAATGATATATATTTTGAAAAAGATAAATATTTTATTTTAGATTTAAAATTTAAACAAATAACTTTAACAGAAAATGGTTTTAAATTAATAGAAAAATTAATGATTAATTTAAATTATATTAAAAATGAAAATTTATTATATCTTCCAGAAAATATTATATTAGTACATCATTTTATAATATCATTAAAAGCTCATTTATTATTTAAAATTAATATAGATTATATTATAAAAGATAATAAAGTTATTATTGTTGATGAGAATACTGGTAGGGCAATAGAAAAAAGAAGATGGTCTGATGGATTACATCAAGCAATAGAGGCTAAAGAGAATTTAGAAATACAAAATGAAAGTTATAATTTAACATCAATAACATTTCAAAGTTATTTTAAATTATATAATAAATTATCTGGAATGACTGGAACCGCTTATTCTGAAAAAGAAGAATTTAAATATATATATAATCTTGATACTATAGTAATACCAACTAATAAATTAATTATAAGAAAAGATTTTCCAGATTTAATATTCTTAACAGAAAAAGATAAAATAAAAGCAATTATAAATGATATAATAAAATGTCATAATAAAAATCAACCTGTATTAGTTGGTACAATATCTATAGAAAAATCTGAATTTATATCTAATGAATTAAAGAAAATAGGTATAAAACATAATATATTAAATGCAAAATATAATGAAGCAGAAGCAGAAATAATATCTCAAGCTGGAAAACCTGGTTCTATTACAATAGCAACAAATATGGCTGGTAGAGGTACAGATATTATTTTAGGTGGAAATTTTAATAATGAAATAAAAAATTTAAAAAATAAAGATATTTCTATAATTAATAAAATTAAAAATAATTGGAAATTAAATAATAATATTGTAATAAAATCTGGAGGATTACATATAATAGGAACCGAAAGACATGAATCTAGAAGAATAGATAATCAACTTATAGGAAGATCTGGAAGACAAGGTGATCCTGGTTCTTCTAAATTTTATTTATCTATGGAAGATCAACTTATTAAAATGTTTATTTCAGATAAAATGTTGGATTTAATAAGTAAGTTAGATTTTTCTAAATTAGAACATCCTTGGATAGATATTTTAATAAGAAATTCTCAAAAAAAAATAGAAAATAGAAATTTTAATATTAGAAAACAATTAATAATGTATGATGATATATATAATAATCAAAGAAATATTATATATAAAATAAGAGATTATTTTTTAAGTATTGATGATATTTATAATATTGTGAAATTATTTATAGATGAAATTATAAATAATATTTTATTAAAATTTATTCCAATAAATTCTAATAAAAAAAAGTGGGATATTGAAAAATTAAATAATTTTTTAATTAAAGATTTTAATTTTTTAGATTTATTATTAAATAATATAGATATTTATAAAATTAATAATGATTGTTTAATTAGAGATTTAATATATAAAAAAATAATAGAAAATTATAATAATTTTTTAAAATATAAAAATATATTAAGTACTATAAAAAGTAGTATTTTTATAAAAAAATTAGATTTATTATGGAGAGAACATTTAAATAATTTAGATAATTTACATAAAGGTATATATTTAAGAAGTTATGCTCAGAAAAATCCTAGACAAGAATTTAAATTAGAATCTTTTAATTTATTTAATAATATGTTATTTTCATGGAAATTTGAAAGTTTAGTTGTATTAAATAAATTTATTTTTAATAATAAATCTTCTTTGGATGAAAATTTGATAAATAATATTTATTAATTTATGAAGATAAATATTTTAAATAAATTAAGATTATCTTATAAAAAAATAATAAATAATAATTCAGAATATATATTTAATACAAATAAAAAAAAAAATAATTTTTCTATTACATTTAACAAAAATATACTAATAGATTTTTCTAAAAATATTATTAATAACAATATAATAAATTTATTAGTTAAATTATTTAATAAATTTAATTTTTTAAATTTAAAAAATAATAATTATTTAAGTTATAAAGAAATATTTTATTTAGATACTATTTTAATAAATAAAATAAATTTTTTATATAATAAACTTATTTATAACTCTTTTAATATTATAGAAAATATAGTAAATATAGGTCATTTAAAATATAAATATGAATTTGATTTTATATCTAATGTATTAAAAGAATATAAAGTAAATAATTATAAATTTTATTATTTATCTTATTTAAATTCAGATATTATAAATATAATAAAAAATTTTAATTTAAAAAAAACTATTTTTATAATTTCATATGATACATATGAAGATTATAAATTAATAGAAATTATTAATTTTATAATAAATAGAATTAATCTAGAAATAGATAATATTAATAATTATATAAATACTAATATTATTATATTAACATCTTTAAATTTAAAAAATAGAATATTTAATATAAATACTAATAATATTATATATATAAATACTAATATAAATATTAATACTAATTCTATATATTATATAAGTATGATTTTGTTAATATATTTAGGTAATTTAAATTTTAATAATTTTATTAAAGGTATTAAAAATATAAATAATAATTTTTTATATGAAAAAAAAATATATAATAATATATCAGTTTTATTATCTTTAATAGATATTTGGTATTTAATATTTTTTAAATTTAGAATTAATTTAATGTTTTTAGATTATTATTTAAACAATTTTATAAATTATTATATAAATTTACATTTATTTTATAAAAATATTAGTTTTTATAAAAATATAATATTAGGATCTTCAGATATATATATTCAAAATTTTTTATATAAAACATTACTTAATAATAAAAATTTAAATTGTGAATTTATTTTTTTTTGTAAAAATAATAATTTTTTATTTGAATATAATCATAATAATTTTATTTCTGAATCATTTTATAGATCTAGATCTATGTTTTTTATAAATAATAATATAAATAATATAAAAAATTTTTTATTTAATAAAAAAAGAAAAAATTATGAATTTAATAATAATATAAATATTATTCCAAATAATTTTATTCTTTTAAATAAGTTAAATCCTAATAATTTAGGTATTTTAATTTATATTTATAAATATAGAATTTTTTTAAAAAATATTTTAATAAGCAATATTAAAAATGAAAAATTAAATTTTAATTATTTAGATAATATAATAGATATTTTAGATATAAAATTAGAAAATCAAGAAACTAATTACGATACTTCAACTAATGAATTAATAAATTTTTATAAAAAAAATAGGTATATATAATTATATTTTTTTCATCATTTCAAAAAATTCATTATTTGTTTTAGTGATTGATAATTTATTTATTAAAAACTCTATTACTTCTACTTCATTCATTGAGTTAAGTATTTTTCTTAATATCCACATTTTTTTTAATTCATTAGAGTCTATAAGCAATTCTTCTTTTCTAGTTCCAGATCTATTATAATCTATTGCTGGAAATATTCTTTTTTCTGATATTTTTCTAGATAAATGTAATTCCATATTTCCAGTTCCTTTAAATTCTTCATATATTACTTCATCCATTTTAGAACCTGTATCTATTAATGCAGTAGCTATTATAGTTAAACTTCCGCCTTCATACATATTTCTAGCAGCTCCAAAAAATTTTTTTGGTCTATTTAATGCATTTACATCTATACCACCTGTTAATACTCTTCCAGAAGATGGGATTATAGAATTGTATGCTCTTGTTAATCTTGTTATAGAATCTAACAAAATTATAACATCTTTTTTATGTTCTACTAATCTTTTAGCTCTTTCTATAACCATTTCAGATACTTGTACATGTCTTGAATATGGTTCATCAAATGTTGATGAAATAACATTATTATTACCTATTATTTTTTGCATTTCTGTTACTTCTTCTGGTCTTTCGTCTATTAATAATACTATTAATATACAATCATTATGATTTAATAATATACTATTAGCTATATTTTGTAATAAAATTGTTTTTCCAGCTTTAGGTGGTGCAACTATTAATCCTCTTTGTCCTTTACCTATAGGAGCTGATAAATCTAATATTCTTGTTGTTATATCTTCTATGGAATTATTACCTTTTTCCATTTTTAATCTTGAATTTGCATGTAATGGAGTTAAATTTTCAAATAGTATTTTATTATAATAATTTTCTGGTTTATCAAAATTTATTTCATCTATTTTTAATAATGCAAAATATTTTTCTCCATCTTTTGGAGGTCTTATTTTTCCAGATATAGTATCTCCTGTTTTTAGATTAAATTTTTTTATTTGACTAGGAGAAATATATATATCATCAGGACCAGCTAAATATGAACTATTTACTGAACGTAAAAATCCAAATCCATCTTGCATAATTTCTAAAATTCCATCTCCAAATATATCTTCTCCATTTTTAGAATGTTGTTTTAATATATTAAATATAATATCTTGTTTATGCATTTTAGATAAATTTTCTAATTCTATTTTTTCTCCAATATTTATTAATTCAGATATTGATTTATTTTTTAGTTTAGTTAAATTCATAATAATAATTTTAATATTTTGTTAAATAATATAAATGAAATTAAATTTCTAATTTCTAAAAGACATATAGATATTTTAAAAAAATCATTTAATATTTTAAATATTGATGAAAATAAATTTGATATATCAATATTATCGGATAATATTTCACTTTCTCAAAAAGAATTATTAAGTTTAATAAATATAAATAAAAATACACATAATTCAGAAAAAATATTATCAGAAATATTTTCAAAATTTTGTATAGGTAAATAATAAACAGGGATGGAGAGATTTGAACTCCCATCATCCAGTTTTGGAGACTGGCGATCTTCCATTGATCTACATCCCTATTTATTTATATAAATGATATTTTCCTACTCTAACATAGAATAATCTATACTACCATCGGCACTATGATATTTCACTTCTGAATTCGGAATGGGATCAGGTGTTTCCATCACGTTATGAATATCAAATATATATATTTATAAATTTTATATTATAAAATTATACTTTTCAATACTTATAAAATAAGACTCACGGGATATTAGTATCAGTTAGCTCAACATTTCGCAATGCTTATACATCTGACCTATCAACGTCATAGTCTTTAACGTCCCTTTAGGTAATATTTTAATATTACTGGGAAGATTAATCTTAAGGTAAGTTTCCCACTTATATGCTTTCAGTAGTTATCTTTTCCATACGTAGCTACCGGGCAATGCCATTGGCATGACAACCCGAACACAATAGGTATGTCCACTCCGGTCCTCTCGTACTAGGAGCAGCTCCTTTCAATCTTCCAAACGCCTACGGCAGATAGGGACCGAACTGTCTCACGACGTTCTAAACCCAGCTCGCGTACCACTTTAAATGGCGAACAGCCATACCCTTGGGACCTTCTTCAGCCCCAGGATGTGATGAGCCGACATCGAGGTGCCAAACACCGCCGTCGATATGAACTCTTGGGCGATATTAGCCTGTTATCCCCGGAGTACCTTTTATCCGTTGAGCGATGGCCATACCATAAAGAACCATCGGATCACTAAGACCTGCTTTCGCATCTGTTCGAACTGTCATTCTTACAGTTAAGCTAGCTTATGCCTTTGTACTAACCTTACGATTTCCAACCGTAATTAGCTAACCTTTGTACTCCTCCGTTACTTTTTAGGAGGAGACCGCCCCAGTCAAACTACCCACCAGACATTGTCCTAAATCCGGATAACGGATTAAAGTTAGTTTATTTAAAAATAAAGAGTGGTATTTCACTGATGAATAAAACATACTTTTGGTAAATAATATTCTCCCACTTATTCTACACATTAGATTTAAATAAACAATATCAAGCTATAGTAAAGGTTCACGGGGTCTTTCCGTCTTGCCGCAGGTATACTGCATCTTCACAGCAATTTCAATTTCACTGAGTCTCGGGTAGAGACAGTCTGGCCATCATTACGCCATTCGTGCAGGTCGGAACTTACCCGACAAGGAATTTCGCTACCTTAGGACCGTTATAGTTACGGCCGCCGTTTACCGGGGCTTCTATCAAAAGCTTTTTTTAAATAAAATAACTTAATCAATTAACCTTCCGGCACCGGGCAGGCGTCACACTGTATACATCCATTTTCATGTTAGCACAGTGCTGTGTTTTTAATAAACAGTTGCAGCCAGCCGTTATCTTAGACTAATTTAAACTACTAAAAAGTTATAAAATATAATTTTTTTCATTCATAATTAGTATGTCTTATCCCGAAGTTACGACATTATTTTGCCTAGTTCCTTTACCCGAGTTCTCTCAAACGCCTTAGTATTCTCTACCTAACCACCTGTGTCGGTTTATGGTACGATTAATTAAATTTTATGATTTAAAAATTTTTTCTAGGAAGTTTAGCGTCAATTTTTTAATTATTATAAATAATTAATCATCATGCCTTAATATAATTTTAATTATATCCACACACTTAAACTAAGATAACCATCACTTAGCAAATCTAGCTTCCTTCGTTTTTTTAAATAAAATTTAATTAGTACAGGAATATTAACCTGTTATCCATCGACTACGCCTTTCGACCTCATCTTAGGATCGACTTACCCTACCTCGATTAACGTTGGATAGGAACCCTTAGTTTTTCGGCGAACGAGTTTTTCACTCGTTTTATCGTTACTCATGTCAGCATTCGCACTTCTGATATCTCCAACATATTTCACAATATATCTTCACAGACTTACAGAACGCTCCTCTACCCAATTAATTACAAATAATTAATTGCCGAAGCTTCGGTATATGATTTTAGCCCCGTAAATCTTCCGCGCAAAATAACTAGACTAGTGAGCTATTACGCTTTCTTTAAATGATGGCTGCTTCTAAGCCAACATCCTAGTTGTTTAAGAAATTTTACTTCGTTCACCACTTAATCATAATTTTGGGACCTTAGCTTTCGGTCTGGGTTGTTTCCCTTTCCACAACGAACATTATCGCTCGTAGTGTGTCTCCCATAATAAATTTTATGGTATTCGTAGTTTGCATCAAATTGGTAACTAAAAGTCCCTAATTGAAACAGTGCTCTACCCCCAAAAAATAATTTATGAGGCGCTACCTAAATAGCTTTCGAGGAGAACCAGCTATCTCCCGGTTTGATTGGCCTTTCACCCCTAACCACAGATCATCCGCTAATTTTTCAACATTAGTCAGTTCGGTCCTCCAATTAGTATTACCTAATCTTCAACCTGTCCATAGTTAGATCACCGGGTTTCGGGTCTATACCTTGCAACTAAAACGCCCTTTTAAGACTCGGTTTCCCTACGGCTTCCTATTAAAGTTAACCTTGCTACAAAATATAAGTCGCTGACCCATTATACAAAAGGTACGCAGTCACACAATTTTACTTCATGCTCCTACTGCTTGTACGTATACAGTTTCAGGATCTATTTCACTCCCCTATCCGGGGTTCTTTTCACCTTTCCCTCACGGTACTAGTTCACTATCGGTCAATCAGTAGTATTTAGTCTTAGAGGATGGTTCCCCTATATTCAATCAAGATAACATTTCTCGATCTACTTATAGATTATTAATAAAATACTTTAAAATACAGGGCTATCACCTTGTTTCGCTGATTTTTCCAATATCATTCTTATAATATTTTATTAATTCTAAAATCTATTGACTAATCCCTTTTCGCTCACCACTACTAAGGGAATCTCTATTTGATTTCTTTTCCTCAAGATACTAAGATGTTTCAGTTTTCTTGGTTAGCTTTATTAAGCTATTTTATTCACTTAATAATAAATAATATTACTATTATTTAGGTTACCCCATTCGGATATTACCGGTTACGTTTCTTATCAACTAGCCGATACTTTTCGCAGATTAGCACGTCCTTCATAGCCTCTGATTGCCAAGGCATCCACTATATACGTTAATTTACTTATTTATAAGTATAAAATATTGTCTCTTAGGGGATTCGAACCCCTATTATTGCCTTGAAAGGGCAATGTCCTAACCTTTAGACGAAAGAGACGATAAATTTATTACATCATATTTCCACCAATATTATTCATATTTGATGAATTAATATCTTGTTTATTATCATCTTTTAATAATTCTGTTATCATACATTCTGTAGTTATCATCAATCCAGCTATTGAAGCTGCATATTGTAAAGCAGAACGTGTAACTTTTGTTGGATCTAATATACCCATATCAATCATATCTCCATATTTTTCTGTAGAAGCATTATATCCATAATTACCAGATTTTAATTTTACATTATTTGCTATTACAGAAGATTCTTCTCCAGCATTAGAAACAATTTGTTTTAATGGAGTTTCCATAGATTTTATAGCAACTTTTATTCCAACATTTTGATCTTCATTATCACCTTTTAAATTTTTTATACTATTTGCAACTCTTATTAAAGCTACACCACCTCCAGCAACAACACCTTCTTCAACTGCTGCTCTAGTAGCATTTAAAGCATCTTCAACTCTAGATTTTTTTTCTTTCATTTCTATTTCAGTAGCAGCTCCAACTTTAATAACAGCTACACCTCCAGCTAATTTAGCTATTCTTTCTTGTAATTTTTCTTTATCATAATCAGAAGTAGAATCTTCTTTTTGTTTACTTATTTGAGATACTCTTTTTTCTATAGAAATTTTACTTCCAATACCATCTATTATAGTAGTTGTATCTTTATTAACTATTATTTTTTTTGCTTGTCCCATATCATTTATTTTTGTTTTTTCTAATTCTAATCCTATATCTTCAGAAATAACAGATCCTGATGTTAATATTGCTATATCTTCTAACATAGCTTTTCTTCTATCACCAAATCCTGGTGCTTTAACAGCAACAGCTTTAACTATTCCTCTCATTGTATTAACAACTAAGGTTGCTAAAGCTTCCCCTTCTATATCTTCAGCTATTATTAAAATAGGTTTATTAGATTTAGCAACATTTTCTAATATAGGTAATAATTCTCTTATATTAGATATTTTTTTATCTACTAATAATATAAAAGGATTTTCTAATTCAACTACTCCAGATTCAGGTTTATTTATAAAATAAGGAGATAAATAACCTCTATCAAATTGCATTCCTTCTACCACATCTAATTCATCTTCTAATCCCGATCCTTCTTCAACAGTTATAACACCTTCTTTACCAACTTTTTCCATAGCTTCTGCTATTAATTTACCAACTTTTTCATCAGAATTAGCAGATATTGTACCAACTTGTTCTATAGATTTGGAATCAGAACATGCTACAGATATACTTTTTAAAACATTTACGGCTTGAATAACTGCTTTATCTATTCCTCTTTTTATATCCATAGGATTCATTCCAGCAGCAACTGCTTTTAATCCTTCATTAATTATAGACTGTGCTAATAATGTAGCTGTAGTAGTTCCATCTCCTGCTGAATCATTAGCTTTTGAAGCCACTTCTTTAACCATTTGAGCTCCCATATTTTCAAATTTATCTTCTAATTCTATTTCTCTAGCTACAGAAACTCCATCCTTAGTTATAATTGGAGCTCCAAAAGATTTATCTAAAACAACATTTCTTCCTTTTGGGCCAAGAGTAACTTTTACAGCATCAGCTAAAATATTAACACCTTTTAACATTTTTGTTCTAGCATCGTTACCAAATTTAACATCTTTAGCTGTCATTTTTTTATACCTCTTAAAATTAAAATTTTTTAAATATTTATTCAATGATTGCAAGAATATCACTTTCAGAAAGTATTAAAATTTCTTCTCCATCTATTTTTTCACTTTTTATACCATATCCATCATTAAATATAACTAAATCATTAACTTTAACATCTAGAGATTTTATCTCTCCATTTTCTAAAACTCTTCCACTACCAATAGCTAAAACCTTACCTCTATTAGATTTATTAGCAGCAGAACCAGTTAAAACTATACCTCCAGAAGATTTAGATTCTATATCTAATCTTTTTAATACAACTTTATCATATAATGGACGAATTTTCATATTTATCCTCAAATATTATTAAATAAATTTATTAATAAAATTATTTTAATATAAATATTATCATATTATTAAATAAATAATAATTAATAAAAATTTATATGAAATATATATAAAATACAAGTATAATATTAAATATTAGATTTTAATATATATAATATATATTATATTATATTTTATAAAAAGTTATTTTAAAAATAGTTGCCCAAATAGCTCAGTTGGTAGAGCAATGGACTGAAGATCCATGTGTCGATGGTTCAATTCCATCTTTGGGCATAATTATTTTATAACATTAATATAAATTATTTATTTTATGAAAAAAAACATTTCTAATTTTAAAAATTTTGAAAATATAAATACAAAAGAATTAAAAATTTTACCTCATTCTATAGAATCAGAACAATCAGTTTTAGGAGGTTTAATGTTAAATAATAATAAATGGGACGAAATTATAGAATATATAAATGAAAATGATTTTTTTAATAATAAAAATAAAATAATTTTTAATGAAATGAAATATTTAATAGATATAAAACAACCTATTGATTTAATAACAATATCAGAATCATTAGAAAAAAAAAATTTATTAAATTTAATTGGAGGATTTTCTTATTTAGCAGAATTATCAAAAAATATACCTAGTATAAAAAATATAGTTTCATATTTAGAAATAATAAAAGAAAAATCAATAATAAGAGAAATTATATTAATTTCTTATGAAATAATAAATTTATGTTATAATCCTCAAAAAAAATATAGTAAAGAAATATTAGATATAGTAGAATCAAAAATATTTAAATTATCTGAGAAAAGAAATATTAAATTTAATAATCCTAAGAATATATCATTAATATTAAATAATACTATAAATAAAATAAAAGAATATTCTAGTAATAATAATAAAATAACTGGAATATCTACAGGATATCATGATTTAGATGAAAAAACTTTAGGATTTCAAAATTCAGACTTAATAATAATAGCTGCTAGACCATCAATGGGTAAAACAACATTTGCAATAAATTTATGTGAAAATATTATTTTAAATAATAATAAACCAGTTTTAATATTCAGTTTAGAGATGTCAGAAGAACAAATAATAATGAAAATATTATCATCTATGTCTAGAATAAATCAAATTAATATTAGAACAGGACAATTAAATATTGATAATTGGAATAAAATAAATAATATTGTTAATATTTTATTAAATAAAAAAAATTTATATATAGATGATTCATCAACAATTACACCCACAGAATTAAAATCTAAATCTAGAAAAATATATAAAGAAAATGATGGATTAAGTTTAATAATGATAGATTATTTACAATTAATAAAAGTATCATCTTCATTTGAAAATAGAACTTTAGAAATAGCTGAAATATCTAGATCTTTAAAATCTTTAGCAAAAGAATTAAACATACCAATAATAGCATTATCACAACTTAATAGAAGTTTAGAACAAAGATACGATAAAAGACCTATAAATTCTGATTTAAGAGAATCTGGTTCTATAGAACAAGATGCAGATTTAATAATGTTTATATACAGAGATGAAATTTACAATGAAAACAGTAATTTAAAAGGAATAGCAGAAATAATAATAAGTAAACAAAGAAATGGACCTATAGGTTCTATTAAATTATTGTTTAATAGTAAAATTTCTAAATTTGATAACTATTATATTTAATATTTATTAAATATTTTAAATCTATATAAATAATTATTTAATTAAATTTATATATAATAATATATAATATAAATTTAATTTAAAACTTTAATAAAAAAAATATAATTATGGAAAAAATAATAGATATATTAAATATAGTTGATTCTATATCTAGAATATATAATAAAACAAAAAAAGAAATAAACAAAAAATTAATATATGAAGGATTATCTATATCAAAAATGAAAATATTAAAATTAATAAACAATAAAAAGATAAGTGCTACAGACATAAAAAATTATATGGGATTTTCATCAAGAACTATAGTTACAGTTTTAGATTCTTTAGAAAGAGATGGTTTATTAAATAGAAAACAAAGTAATCAGGATAGAAGAATTAAATATGTATGTATTACTGATAAGGGAATAGTAAAATTAAAAATAGCTGAAGAAAAAAATAAATCTATTTTAAATGAATTGTTTTCTTCTTTTAGTAATAATGAGTTAGAAAAATTTAGTGAAATATGTAGTTATATAGAAAAAAAATAAATATATTAATTTATAATTTTTAACATGACTTAACTTATGAATGAATCTATTATTATAAATAATATAAAAATAATTAAACTTATTAATAATAAAATTATTAATTTATTAAATTATATATATAATAAATATAAAATAAAATCATATGTTATATCATTTAGTGGTGGTATAGATTCTACTGTTTTATTGAATATAATGAAAAATATAATTAATAAAATAGATTTTAAAATAAATATAAGAGCTATACATATAAATCATAATTTAAGTATTAAATCTAATGATTGGGAAAAACATTGTATAAAAGAATGTAATAAAATAAATATAAAATTAATAGTAAGAAAAATAAAAATAAGTAGCAATTATATTAAAAAATATGGAATTGAATGCTCTGCTAGAAAATTAAGATTTAATGAAATTAATAGTATTCTAAATAAAAATGAAATTGTTATGATTGCTCATAATAAAAATGATAATTTAGAAACATTATTTTTATCTTTAAAAAGAAATTTTTTAGGATCAATAAAATTTTATAATAATGTATATGGAATGAAAATATTAAGACCATTATTAAATTATTCTCGTAAATATATAATAATTTATGCTAAATATTTTAATTTAAATTGGATAGAAGATGATACAAATAATAATTTAAAAATTGATAGAAATTTTATAAGAAAAATAATAATATCAAAGTTAGAAGAAAGATGGCCTAATTTTATTGAATCGTCTAGTAAAGCTATAAAAACTTTAAATAAAAAAAATAATATTATAAATTATTTTATAAATAAAAATATAGATAAAAATATAAATTCAGATTTGTCTTTAAACATAAATAATTTATTTAAAGAAGATGAATTTTATATATTTAATATTATAAAAAATTGGATTAAAAAAAATAATATTAAAATTCCATCATTTAATATAATAAAAAAAATATCTAATGAAATTAAATATAAAAAATTAAATTATATAAATATAAATATATATAATTCTATTTATATAAGAAAATATAAAAATAACTTATTTTGTATAAAAGATAAATATATAATAAATTCATATATAAAAGTATGGGAAAATTTATTAAATAAATTTTATCTTCCTTATGAATTAGGAATATTAATAATAAATAATATAAATAAATATGATTATTTAATTAAAAATAATAAATACATAATTCATAATATAAGAAAAAACAACGAAAATGAAGTAATTTCAATAAGAATAAATACTTTATCAAAAAATACAAAAATAAAATTTAAAAACTGCAAAAATAATAAATGTTTAAAAAATATATTTCAAAATAATAATATTCCATTTTGGAATAGAAATAAAATCCCCATGTTATTTTATAATAATAAATTAATATGTTTAATAGGAATTGATGTTACAGAAGAAGGATTTCCAAGTAATAATAATAATATTTCTTTAATTTATAAAATAGGTTTGAATGGATTTGAACCATTGACCTCACCCTTATCAGGGGTGTGCTCTTCCTAACTGAGCTACAAACCTAATTTTTTATATATTTAATCAATTAATTTCACACCTTTTTATAAAAAGGAGGTAATCCAACCACAGGTTCCCCTACAGTTACCTTGTTACGACTTCACCCCAGTTATGGATCACAAGGTAATAAGAGTTCCCCTTATAAAAGGTTAAACTTTCTTATTTCTTTTGCAATTCACTTCCATGGTGTGACGGGCGGTGTGTACAAGGCCCGAGAACGTATTCACCGTGACATGCTGATTCACGATTACTAGCGATTCCTGCTTCATGAAGTCGAGTTGCAGACTTCAATCCGAACTTAGATATACTTTATGAGATTTGCTTATTCTTACGAAATAGCTTCTCTTTGTATATATCATTGTAGCACGTGTGTAGCCCTGCTCATAAGGGCCATGATGACTTGACGTCGTCCTCTCCTTCCTCCAATTTATCACTGGCAGTTTTCTTTGAGTTCCCGACATTACTCGATGGCAACAAAGAATAAGGGTTGCGCTCGTTGCGGGACTTAACCCAACATTTCACAACACGAGCTGACGACAGCCATGCAGCACCTGTCTCAAAGCTTCTTTTTTTAAAAGACACTAAAATATTTCTATTTTATTCTTTGGATGTCAAGAGCAGGTAAGGTTTTTCGCTTTGTATCGAATTAAACCACATGCTCCACCGCTTGTGCGGGCCCCCGTCAATTCATTTGAGTTTTAATCTTGCGATCGTACTTCCCAGGCGGTCGATTTAACACGTTAGCTACGAAAATTATAAATAATTACAATCTTCAAATCGACATAGTTTACAGCAATGGACTACCAGGGTATCTAATCCTGTTTGCTACCCATGCTTTCGTGATTCAGTGTCAGTATCTATCCAGGGAGTCGCCTTCGCCACTGATATTCCTCTAGATATCTACGCATTTCACCGCTACACCTAGAATTCTACTCCCCTCTATAGCACTCTAGTTAAATAGTTTCAAATGCAGTTTCTAAGTTAAGCTTAGAGATTTCACATTTGACTTATAAAACCACCTACTCACCCTTTACGCCCAATAATTCCGATTAACGCTTGCACCCCCCGTATTACCGCGGCTGCTGGCACGGAGTTAGCCGGTGCTTCTTTTGTAGGTAATGTCACTTAATATTATTATTAGTAATATTAATTTCTTCCCTTACTGAAAGTGTTTTACAACCCTAAGGCCTTCTTCACACACGCGGCATAGCTGCATCAGGGTTTCCCCCATTGTGCAATATTCCCCACTGCTGCCTCCCTTAGGAGTCTGGACCGTGTCTCAGTTCCAGTGTGGCTGATCATCCTCTCAGACCAGCTAGAGATCATTGCCTAGGTAAGCCATTACCCTACCTACTAGCTAATCTCGTCTGGGCTCATCTTATAACATAAGGTTTAATTCTAAAATTAAATCCCCTACTTTGGTTAAATTAATAACATTATTAAGCATTAGCTATCGTTTCCAATAGTTATTCTTATTTATAAGGCAGATTCCCAGATATTACTCACCCGTTCGCCGCTCGTTGTAAAAAAATTACATTACCGCTCGACTTGCATGTGTTAAGCTTGCCGCCAGCGTTCAATCTGAGCCATGATCAAACTCTTATTTTTAAATAAATATTAAAAATTTTAAAAAAAAAAAATAATAATATTTATTCTTTATATTAAATTAATTAAATTAAATATAAAATACATAGAAATTAGTATATACTATTTAATTAAAAAAATGAATTAATTATATTAAATTAAATAATATATTAATAATTTATTAAAATAAAATGAATAATAATTTTCTAAAATTTCTTAATGAGAATCAAAAAAAAGCAGTTTGTTCAAATTCAAAAAATATATTAGTATTAGCTGGTGCAGGTAGTGGTAAAACAATGGTTATTATTTATAGAATAATATGGTTCATTTTAAATAAAAATATAAATCCTAATTCTATATTAACAATAACATTTACAAATAAAGCTTCAGATGAAATAAATAATAGAATAAAAAAATTTACTAATAACAATTCTATAAATAGTGGAACATTTCATAGTATTTCATATAAAATATTAAAAATATATCATAAATATGCTAATTTATCTAATGACTTTCAAATAATAAATAATTATGATCAATTAAAAATAATAAAAAATATTATTAGTTTATTAAAATTGAATGAAAAAAATTATAATTGTTCTTATATTTTAAAATATATAAATAGTAATAAAGAAAATATTATAAGAGAAAATAATATAATATGTAAAAATAATAATGACTATATTCTATTAGAAATATATAAAAAATATCAAAAATTATGTAATAAATTAAATTTAGTAGATTTTTCTGAATTATTAATAAGATCATATGAACTTTTATTAAATAATAAAGATATTTTAAATAAATGTATAAATAAATTTAATAATATATTAATAGATGAATTTCAAGATATTAATAAAATTCAATATTTTTTGTCAAAAATTTTAATAAATAATGATATTTGTAATTCTTCTACAATAGTTGGAGATAATAATCAATCTATATATGGATGGAGAGGATCTAATATAAATAATATGAATAATCTATTAAAAGATTTTTCAAATGTAGAAATTATATATTTAAATCAAAATTATAGATCTACTAAAAATATAATAAAAGTAGCTAATTCAATTATATCAAATAATAGTAGTAGTGTAATATATAATAAAAAATTATGGACAAATAATAATTATGGTAATTTAATAAATATATATAAAGCAAATAATGAAATAGAAGAATCTAAATTTATATCTAATTTTATAAATAAAGATTTTAAATCTAATTTAGGTAATAAAAATTATGCTATTTTATATAGAAATAATTATAAATCAAGAATAATAGAAGAATACTTAATTTATAATAATTTATCATATAAAATATATGGAGGATTAAAATTTTTAGATAGACAAGAGATAAAAAATTCTATTTCTTATATAAGATTGATTGACAATACAAATGATAATATAGCATATGAAAAAATTGTAAATTTTCCACCAAGAAGAATTGGTAATAAAACTTTAGAATTAATAAAAAATGTATCTAAAGAAAATAATATTTCATATTGGGATTCTACAATTTATATCATAAATAATAATAAAAATTTTAAAAAAGTATGTATTAATTCGTTAATAAATTTTGTAAATTTGATTAAATTTATAAAAAAAGATATTATAGATTATGATTTACCAGATCAAATATATAAAATAATAAATTATTCAGGAATATATAATTTTTATAAACTTAATGAATATAATAATAATTTATTATTTAAAACAGATAATATAAATGAATTAATAAATTCATCTAAACAATTTTTTGATAAAAACAAAAATTTTAATATAAAACCAAATATTAAAGAATTTTTATCACACTTATTATTAAAATTAGATTATATAGAAAATAATAATAATAATAATATTCAACTTATGACAATACATTCATCTAAAGGTTTAGAATTTGATACTGTTTTTATATCAGGAATGGAAAACGGAATATTTCCATCACAAGAATCATTAATAGATAATTTTATTTTAGAAGAAGAAAGAAGATTATTTTATGTTGCATTAACTAGAGCTATAAAAAATATAATAATAACATATTCAGAATATAAATATATATATGGTAAAGTTGTTTTTTTTGAACCATCAAAATTTTTAAAAGAAATACCAAATAAATTTATAAAAATCATTTAATTTTATATTAAATAGTTATTACATATTTAATATAAAATTAAATTAAATAATTAAAATTTAAAGGTTTATATATGTATAAAGCAATAATTTCAGATTTAGATGGTACATTATTAAATTCTAATGGATTAATATCTGATTATACTAATAATATAATAAAATTATTAAATAATACTAATATTAAATTAATAATTGCTACTGGTAGACATTATATAGATGTATCTAATTTAATTAATAAGAATAGTATTTCTGCATTTTATATAACAGCTAATGGATCTGTTATACATGATTATAATAATAATTTGATTTATTATGCTAAATTAGATTCTAATGTATTATTAGAAATTATAAATAATATTTATTTAAATGATGATGAAATATATACTAATATATTTTGTAATGATATATGGATAACAAATCCTGAATCAAAATTAAATCGTTTTTATGTAAAAAAATACGATATTAACGATATTATAAAAAATAATTATATATTAAATAATTCATGTAAAATTCATTTTAATAGTGATAATATAAATGCTTTATCAAATTTAAAAGAATTTTTAAATAAAAATTGGAAAGATTATATAGAAGTAAATTTTTCATTACCATTTTGTTTAGAAGTTAATCCTAAGAATGTTTCTAAAGGAAATACATTAAAGTTTTTATTAAACAAATTAAATATAGAATTAAATAATTGTATCTCATTTGGAGATGGTATGAATGATTACGATATGTTATCTATTACAGGTAAATCATGTTTAATGAAAAATTCATCAAATGATCTTAAAAATAAATTATGTAATTTAGAAATTATAGATTCTAATGATAATGATGGTGTAGCAAAATATATAGAAAAAAATATTTTAAATATGATTAGTTAAATATTTTATTTACATAATTTATATTTATTTTTTTAAATTTTAAAATAAATTTATTTATTCTATGAAATGATTTAATTGGTTTATCTAAATTATATAAATTTAATTTTATTCCTAATAATTCTTCTGAGTAACTTGATATTTTTGGTATTATTGGTTTTAAATAAGTAATTATTATTTTAAATAAATTTAATCCTGTTGAGCATATTATGTGAGATTTTTTTTTTTTATTAATAATAAAATCCCATGGTTTATTATCTGATATATATTTATTAGCTAAATTAGATAGTTTAATTATATTATTTATTATTTTATTAAATTCAAATTTTTCATATAAATTAAATATAATATTAGATTTACTTATAAAATAATTATATATATTATCATCTATTTTATTAGAAAGAACTGAATTAAAATTAGTTTCTAATATTTTAAAATTTCTAGAAGCAAGATTTAATATTTTGTTTATAATATCACTATTTATTTTATTTACAAAATTTGTAATATCAAAATTTATATCTTCTATATTATTAGATAATTTTGATGAAAAATAATATCTTAATAAATCAGAATCTAAATATTCTAGATATTTTTCTACTGATATAAAATTATTATTAGATTTAGACATTTTATTTCCATTAATTTTTAAATGACCATGAACTATTATTTTATCTGGTTTTTTAAAATTTATTCCTTCTAATATAGAAGGCCATAATAATAAATGAAAATATATTATATCTTTTCCTATAAATTGATAAATTTTAGAATTTGAATTTATACTCCAATAATTTTCAATTATATTATTATTAAATTTATATAAGTTATTGAATGTACTTATATATCCAACTAATGCATCTATCCATACATAAAAAAATTTATTATTATAATTAGGTATTTTAAATCCAAAATAAGGATAATCTCTTGATATATCCCACATATTTAATCCTAAATCAATACAATTATGTATTTTATTTAATACTGATTTTTGTAAATTAATACTATTTATCCAAAATATTAAATTATTTTTAAATACAGGTAAATTAAAAAATAAGTGATTTGTTTCTTTTATTATTAAATTAGAATTAGATATTATAGATTTAGGATTTATTAAATCTATACAATTATATTTATATCCACAATATTCACATAAATCTCCATATTGATTTTTTGTTAAACATTTAGGACAACTACCAATTATAAATCTATCAGGTAAAAATATTTTATTATTATCGTCAAATAATTGATTTATTTTTTTTTCAATTATTAGATTTTTATTTTTTAATATATTAAAAATGTTAGATATTACTCTCTTATTTTCTGAACTATGAGTTAAATAATAATTATCATGATCTATAGAAAATTTTTTAAAATTATTTTTATGATTAAAATACATTTTTTTTATATAATATAATGTATTTATTTTTAATTTTTTTGATTTTAGCATTATAGGGGTTCCATGAGAATCATCAGAACATATAAAATATATATTTTCCTTATTCATTTTTTTATATCTTACCCAAATATCAGCTTGTATATTTTCTAATATATGTCCAAGATGTATAGGCCCATTAGAGTATGGAAAAGCAGATGTAACTAAAAATTTATTATTATTCATATATGTTGTGGAGCTGGTGGGATTTGAACCCACGTCCAAAAGCTCATAAATTATATTATCTACATATTTAGTTTTTCTAAAAAAATATTTTATTATTAAAAGAAAAACATTTAATAATAAATAATTAAGAATATTAAAAATATATAAATCTCTTAATTAATTTATATATTTACTCTATATTAATATGACTTCTATATATAAATTATATAGAGAGAATTTATACAAGAAGGAATTTATATTGCAGATGCAAAATAAGATTCATTTGTTTTTAAATTTGCACTTTTTTTTTAAGATTTTTACAAGTTCTTAAACTTGATATGCAAATATAATTTAAGTAATACTCTGTCAAAACCTTTCAGCCCCTAAATTTTAAGATTTATATTTATTTATATTAAAATTAGAATTTTTATTTTTTATATATAATCTTTTGTCTATTTTTTTTATTTTTTTTGATATTCCAACTTTAATTTTTATATATAAAGTTTTACTTAAAAAAATTGATATTGGTTTTATTATAAAGTTTTTTGAATTTATTTTATTTAATAAAATTAATATTTCTTTTTTATTTAATAAAAGTTTTATTTTTCTATTATAACTATTTATATTTTTATCTTTTATTGTAAATATTGAACCTAATAAAAAAAATTCATTTTTTATTATATTTATATAACTTTTATCAAAATTAGCTTTATTATTTTTTATACATTTAACTTCATATCCTTTTAATACTAATCCAATATCCATTTTATCTTCTATATTATATTTATAAAATGAATTTTTATTATTATTTATATGAATTATATTCATTTTGAAATATTTTATTAATTAGAATTATTATTATCTATTTTTATAAGAATATCTTCTTCATTAAAATGTAATACTATTTTATTTAAATCTACTATTTTATTATTTTTAACTTTATAATTTATATAAAACCAAATTTTATTAGTAAATGGATCTATTATAGATGGATTACCTAATATTTCAATTATTTTTTCTTTATTATCTAATCCTATTTTTAATTTATTTAATTGAGAATTAATTATTATATATCCATAAGAATTATTATTTGAATAAATATTTTTATATTTTAAAAATTCAAATATTATTAAAGAAATATATAAAATATTATTTTTCATAAGTCTTTTTTAAAATATTTATTATATTATAATTATAATATAATTATAATAATAATTTAATTTTTAATCAAATTAGTTTATACTATATTTATTCATATTTTAATTTAAATATTAAATAAATATAAATTTTATAGGATAAATATTATGAATGATAATAAAGATATATTAGAAGAAGAAATAGATATTAATAAAAAAGATGATAAAAATTTAGATAATTTAATAAACGAATATATTAATAATATAAATAATTTAAATAATGTAATTGAAAACTATAAAATTGAATTAGATAATTTGAAGAAAGAAAAAATTGATAATGAATTAAGATATCAAGCTGAATTAAGTAATATAGATAAAAGAAATAAAATAGAAATTGAAAAAATATATAAATTTTCTTTAGAAAATTTTATGAGTGAATTAATTATAGTTATTGATAATTTAGAAAGAGCAATAAATGTTAATGTTGATAAAATTAACGATGATATAATTGAAGGATTAAATTTAACCTTAAAATCTTTAGTAAAAATTACCAATAAATTTGGTTTATCATCTATAGATAGTATAAATGTTCCTTTTGATCCATCTATACATCAAGCAATACTTACTACATTTAATAAAAAATATGAACCCAATTATGTTATAGATATTATTCAAAAAGGATATATATTAAATGAAAGATTAATTAGACCTGCAATGGTTCAAGTATCTTGTAATTCAGAAAATAATATAGAAAAAAATATGAATATAGATAATAAATTAGAATAAATTCCAATCTATTATTTTTTTGTTTTGATTTTTTAAAATATTATTAATTTTTATAAAATGTTTACATCCAAAAAATCCTTTATTAGCAGATAAAGGAGATGGATGTGATGCTTTTAATATAAAATGTTTTTTTTTATCTATTAAATATTCTATTTTTTTTGAGTAATTACCCCATAATACAAATATTATTCCATTTTTATTATTATTAATTATTTTTAATATATTTTCTGTAAATATTTCCCATCCTATATTTGAATGAGATAATGGTTTATTTTTTTCTACTGTTAATATTCTATTTAATAATAATATTCCTTGATTAGACCAATATTTTAAATATCCATGTTTTGGATATTTAAAATTATTTATATTATTTTTTATTTCTATAAATATATTATTTAATGATTTTGGTATTTTTGAATTTAAATTAACAGAAAAAGATAATCCATTCGCTTGATTTATATTTGGATAAGGATCTTGACCTATAATTACTATTTTAGTAATATCAAAAGGTGTTAATTTAAATGAATTAAATATATTATTTATTTTAGGATATATAATTTTATTATTTTTAATTTCTTTATATATAAAATTATTCATTTTAATAAAATAATTTTTATTTTTTTCTTTATTTATTATATCTTTCCAATTCATATAATTATATTTTTAATTTTATATAAAATATATAGTATCATTTTTATGAATAAAAATAAATTGAATTTTAATATTAGAAATTTTTGTATAATTGCCCATATAAATCATGGTAAATCTACTCTTTCTAATAAAATAATAGAATATTGTAATAATAATTTTTATAAAAAAAATATAAAAAGTAATGAACCATTAGATAATTTGGAAATAGAAAAAAAAAGAGGAATAACTATAAAATCTAAAAATATTACTTTAAATTTTAATTATAAAAATAATTTATATAAATTTAATTTAATTGATACTCCTGGGCATGCAGATTTTTATTCAGAAATAATTAAAATAATTAATGTATGTAATGGAGCTTTATTAGTTATAGATTCTACTAAAGGAATACAATCACAAACTATATTTAATTATAATTTAGCTAAAGATAATAATTTAAATTTAATATTTGTAATAAATAAAGTAGATTTAAAGTTATCTAATACTAATAAAATAATAGATGATATTAAAAATTATTTTAATTTAAATGAATTTAATTATGTATTATGTTCTTCAAAAACTGGATATGGTATAGATAATTTAGTAGAAAAAATAATCAAATTTATTTCTAAACCTAATATTTTATTAACAAATAATTTAGAAATAATTATTTTAGATGTAAAATTTAATAATTATTTAGGAATTATATTAACAGTATATATTAAAAGTGGATATTTAATTAAAGGATCTAAAATTTTTAATAAAAATAATAATATATTTTTGATAATAAAATTATTAGGTATTTTTAATATTAATAATGATTATATAGATATATTAAATTCTGGGGATATTGGATGGATATCATTTACTTATAAAAAAATTATGAATTTTTATATAGGAGATACTATTTATAATTATGTTAATAAGTATGAAAAAAATAATAATATTAGTAATAATATTGAATCTAATATATATTGTAGCTTATTTACTAAAGAATATAATGAATTTAATAAATTTGAAAAATCTATAGTTATTTTTTCATTAAGTGATTGTTCATTTAAATATAATAAAGAATATTCTAATTTATTTGGATTTGGATTTAAATGTGGATTTATAAGTTTATTACATATGGAAGTTGTTATAGAAAGATTAGAAAAAGAATTTAATTTAAAATTAATATATACATTTCCTAATATAGAGTATAAAATATATACTAAAAATAATAAAATTATAAATATAAAAAATCCTAGTGATATATATAAATATAATATAAAATATATAAGTGAACCTATATCTATTTGTGAAATAATAACTCCAAATAAATATATGAATAATATTGTAAAATTATGTTTAGATAAAAGAGGAGTAAAAATAAATATTTTAAATTATAATAATGATAATTATAAATTAATATATTATATTCCTATATCTGAAATAATAAACAATTTTTTTGATGATATAAAATCAATATCAAATGGATATGCATATTTTAATTATAAATTTAGTCATTTTGAAAAAACTAAATTATTTATAATTGAAATTGAAATAAATAATTATATAATAAATCAATTAACATGTTTTGTAAGTGAAAATAATATAAAAAGTAAAATTTTATATATAAATAATAAATTGTCTGAATTAATACATCGTAAACAATTTGATATTGTTATAAAGATTTTATTAAATAAAAAAGTTGTCTCTAAAAAAATTATAAAACAATTTAGGAAAGATGTTATAAGTAAATGTTATGGTGGAGATATAAGTAGGAAAAAGAAACTATTAGATAAACAAAAAAAAGGAAAAAAAAAGATAAAAAAAAATAATACATTAAATGTAAAATTAGATGAAATTAAATCTATATTTTATATTAATTAAATAACTTATCAAACAATAATTATGTGTAAATTTTTATTTTTAATTTTTTTTATTGGTTTAATTTTTATGTTTAAATTTTTCAGAGAAAATATGAGTAATTTTTATTTAAAAATTAAAAATTTATTTTCATATTTTAAATTAACAATTTATATATTGTTTATATCGTTTATTTTTAGATTTTTTTTATATGAAACATTTTATATTTCTTCTTCATCTATGTTTCCTAATTTATTAATTGGTGATTTTATTATAACTAAAAAATACACTTTTAATATAATAAATTCATTATTAAAAAATAGATTTTCTAATAATTTAAATATAAAAAGAGGTGATATAATTTTATTTAAGTTTCCATTAAATAAAAAAATGTTTTTTATAAAGAGAGTTATTGGTATTCCTGGTGATGAAATTGAATATGATTTTTTAAATAAAAAAATTAAATTATATAATAAAAAACTTAATTTATTAGATTATAAATTAAATTATTTAAATTTATTAAATAGTAATAAATTTTTAAATTTATATAATGAATATAATGTTTTTATAGATAAAACAGAAAATATTAATAATAAATCATATTCCATTTTTATAAATAATTTAGATAAAAATGAAATGAATTGTTTATTATTAAATAATAAAGATAATGTAATTAGATGGATTGTTCCCAATAATTGCTATTTTGTAATCGGAGATAATAGAAATAATAGTTTTGATAGTAGATATTGGGGATTTTTAGATAAAAAATATATATTAGGAAAATTTATATTTAAAGTATTTAATTTTAATATAAATAAGATTTTAATCTTTTTAAAAAGTAAAAATTTTATTAAACTAATATGAAATTTGTAGAATTAGAAGATAAATTAAATTATTATTTTAAAAATAAAGATTTATTATTTCAATCATTATCTCATAAAAGTATTGGATCTTTTAATAATGAAAAATTAGAATTTTTAGGAGATTCAGTACTTAATTTTATAATTACAACTAATATATATAATATATTTAATGATTTAAATGAAGGAGATATGAGTTATATAAGATCAAATTTAATTCAATCTAAAAATTTAATTAAAATAGCTAAAAAATTAAATATAAAAAATTATATACAATTTTCTTCTGTAAACGATAAAATAGATTATTTTATAAATTACTTATTAGCTAATTCTTTAGAAGCAATAATAGGTGCTATTTTTTTAGATGGTGGAATTGAATCTGTAAAAAAATTTATATTTAGTCAGTTTAATGAAAATTTAAATAAATTAAAAAATAATAGAGATTTAAATAAAGATTTTAAAACTTTATTACAAGAATTACTACAAAAATTACATTTTTCATTACCAATATATGATACAGTTAAAATTAAAAATTATAAATATAATTTAAAAAAGTTTTATATTTTATGTAAAATTAGCAATCCAAAATATATTGAAACCAATGGTATTGGATTAAATAAAAAACAGGCTGAACAAATAGCTGCAAAAAAAATGTTAAAATTATTAAATTATAATTTTAATAAAAATATATGAAAAGTTACTATTGTAAAGATATAAATAATTTATTTATAAATAAAAAAATAATTTTAAATGGATGGATATATAATAAAAAAATATTAAAAAATATTATATTTATTAATTTAAGAGATAGTTCTGGTGAAATACAATTAGTATGTTATAAAAATAATATAAATTTTGATAAAATATCAAAATTAAAATGTGAGAGTTGTATTAAAGTTTGTGGATTTGTAAAACATAAAAAATTACTCTTTATAAATAAAAATATATATAATAATTTTGAAATTGAAATTAAATATATAAATTTATTATGTGATTCTAATTCATTACCAATTGATTTTAATAGTAATTTATCTGAATATCAAAAATTAAAATTTCGTTATTTATATTTAAGAAATAAAAAACCTTCAAATTTAATTAAAATAAAGTCTGAAATAAATTGGTATGTTCATAAATTTATGAGAAAAAATAATTTTTTAAATATAGAAACTCCTATTTTATCAAAAAGATTTATACATGAAGGATCTAAAAATTATATAGTTTCTAGTAGAAAATATAATAATAAATATTATTCTTTATCTCAATCACCTCAATTATTTAAGCAAATATTAATGATTTCTGGATTTGATAAATATTATCAAATTGCAAAATGTTTTAGAGATGAAGATTTAAGATCTGATAGACAACCAGAATTTACACAAATAGATTTTGAAGTTTCATTTAAATATGAAAATTATATATATAATATTACTGAAAAATTGATAAAATATATTTTTAAACAAATTTTAAATATTAATATAGATAATAAATTTAAAAAAATAACTTTTAAAGAATCTATTAATAAGTTTGGTACAGATAAACCTGATTTAAGAAGTTTACTAGAAATAATACATATAAATAATTTATTAAATGTAGATAATTTATCATATATGTTTGATATAATACATATACCTAATGGTATTTATATTAAAAATATAAATAATTATATAATTAATTTTAATTTAAATAATAATTTATTTATATTAAATTTTAATAAATTTAAATATTTTTTAAATTATTTAAATTTAAATATTAATAATATATTATATGAAAAAATAATATTTTATTTAAATAAAAATACTATTAATATTAATAATGATTTAATATTAATATATATAATAGATAAAAATTTATATTCTATTGAAATTATTAGCAAAATAAGAACATATATTGGAATACAATTATCTGTAGAAAAATTTTCTTTTATCTGGATTACTGATTTTCCTATGTTTAAATTAAATAATGGTAATATAGAATCAATGCATCATCCATTTAGTTCTCCTAAAAAAAATAATATTAATAAAATTAATAAACTTTATATTAATAAAAATATAAATTCTTTATTATCTAGATCTTATGATTTAGTTATTAATGGATACGAAGTTGCAAGTGGTTCTGTTAGAATAAATAATAGAAAAACACAAGAATTAATTTTTGATTTATTAAATATTTCTAAAATAGATCAAAAAAAATATTTTGGTTTTTTTTTAGATGCTCTTAGCTATGGTGCACCTCCACATTCTGGAATAGCTATTGGTTTAGATAGATTAACTATGTTAATAACTAATATAAATAATATAAAAGATATTATAGCTTTTCCTAAAACATCATCAGCTTATGATTTATTAATGGATTTTCCTAATTAATAAATATGAAAATTATATTAGGAGTTGATCCTGGTTCTAAAATAACTGGATATGGTTTTTTAGAATTATATAAAAATGAAATTAATTACTTATTTAGTGGATATATTTTTTTAAAAGATAAGAATTTTTTTAAAAGATTAAATATTATATATAAAGAAATGAAATTAATAATTAAAAAATATAATCCTAATTATTTTGCTATAGAAAAAATATTTGTTGGAAAAAATATGGATTCCGCCATAAAATTAAGTCACGCTAGAAGTGCTGCTATTTTAGCATTAAATAATTTTAATATTCCTATCTATGAATATACATTTAGTCAAGTAAAAAAATGTTTATTAAAAATAGATAATAATAATACTAATATAAAAAATATCATTTTGAATAGATTAAAGATAAATAATAATAATTTTAAAGAAGATGTATTTGATGCTTTAGCAATAGCTATAACTAATTTTTATGATATAAAAAATTTTATATAAATAAATTAAATATGCAACGGATATTAAAAAATAATATATCTTTTTTTATAAAGAAAATATATTTATTATTAGATTTTATTAATAAATATTTATTTTTTATAGTTAATATAATAATTATATTAAACTTATTTATATTTAGTAATATATATATGAATAAATTTAATATTAAATTAAAATTTAATTATTTTAAAATAAATAAAATAAATTTAAATAATCTTTTTAATAAAAAATTTAATTTATATTTAAAAAGTAAGAATAAATTTAATAAAATTAAATTTGAATTTATTGATTTAAATAAAAATATATATTATTTAAAAAATAAGAATAAATTCAATAACAAAAAAACATATTTCTTAATAACTTATATAAAAATAAATAATAATTTTATTAAAAATTTAATGAATTTAGGTTTAAAAAAAAATGATATTAATAATATTAAAAATATAGTTAATAAATTTATTAATATTAAAAATTTAACTAAAGATAGTAAATTTATTATTTTTAGTATATTTAACGAATCAAATAAATTTAAAATTGATATTAATAAATTAATATGTATAAAAGTAATAAATAAAAATAAAAAAATATATATATATAAAAAATTAAATGATAAGTATTATATATTTAATATTAATAATAAATTTATGAAATTTCCTACTAAAAAAAGATTTAAAATTACATCAAAATTTAATTTAAATAGACTAAATCCTATAACTAATAAAATATATCCTCATAAAGGTATAGATATAGCTATGCCCATTGGAACACCTATATTATCTGTTAGTAATGGAATTATAAAGGATATTTCTAAAGATAACATTTCTGGAAATTATATAGTAATAAAACATAATAATAGATGTATAACAAAATATATGCATTTAAAAAAATGTATAGTTAAAAAAGGACAAAAAATAAATTTAGGACAATGTATTGGATATTCAGGTAATAGTGGTAGATCAACAGGACCTCATTTACATTTTGAAATATGGATAAATTCTAATGCAGTAAATCCATTAACTATAGAATTAAATAAAAAATACTATAATATGTTATATATAAATGATATAAGAAAATTAATATATAATATAGAATTAAATATTTCAAAAAATATATTAATTTAATTTATGAAAAAAAATATTATAACTTTTCAGGAAATTATTACAAAATTACAAAATTTTTGGATAAATAATGGTTGTAATATTATACAACCATTTGATATAGAAATAGGAGCAGCTACTTTACATCCAATAACTTATTTATTTGGTTTAAAAAAAAAAGAATTTTATTTTGTTTATACTCAATCATGTAGAAGACCATTTGATTCTAGATATAATATAAATAATTTTAAGATAAGTAAATATTTTCAATTACAAATTATTATGAGACCTAAAATAAATAATATACAAAAAATTTATTTAGAATCTCTTTGTAATATAGGAATTAACTTTTTAGAAAATGATATAAAATTTATAGAAGATAACTGGGAAAATACAACGTTAGGATCATGGGGTATAGGATGTGAAGTTCAATTAAATGGTATTGAAATAACTCAAATTACATATTTTAAACAAATTTGTGGTATAGATTGTAATCCTGTTATATTAGAAATAACTTATGGTTTAGAAAGATTATCTATGATATTGCAAAAAACTAATAATATATATAATTTAATATGGTCTATAAATAAAAATAATAAAGTATTAAAATATAAAGATATTAATTGTTATGATGAATTAGAATATTCTTTATATAATACTAAATATGCTAATAAAAAATTTTTATTTATTAAATTTAATCAGTATGAATTAGAAATTAAATATTTATTATCTTTAAAAAAACCATTATTAATACCTGCTTATGAGTGTTTATTAAAAGTAATACATAATTTTAATTTATTAGAATCTAGAAATTCTATATCTATATATGAAAGACAATCTTATATATTAAGAATACAATCTTTATCAAAAAAAATATCTAAAATATATTATGAATTAAATCAATGATTTTTAAATTTTTTAAAAATAAGTATTCTTTATTTATTATAGAAATAGGAATAGAAGATTTACCATATAGTAAATCTAAATATATATGTGATTTTCTTTTAGAAAAATATAAAAATAATTTATACAAAAATAATTTATTTTTTAAAAAAATTAACATATATTATTCTAGTAGAAGAATATCTATTATATCAAAAAAATTATATAGAATTAATAATAATATATATGAAATAATTAGAGGTCCTTCATTAAAGAATTTGTCATATAATAATATATTTTTAAAATTTAATAATTGGATTAAAAAGTATAATTTAAATTTAAATAATATTAAATATTTAATAAAAGATAATAATATATTTTTTATTAATTTTTTAAAAATTAATAAAAAATACAATATAAAAAAGATATTATTTAGTGTAGTAAATAATTCAATAATTGAATTATTAAATAATAATTTAAATTTGATATTAAGCAAAGATATAAAATTTATAAAACCTATAATATCAATTTCTCTAATAATAGATAATGATTTTATTTTAGGTAAAATATTAGAAATAAAACTAAATAATTTTTTTTATGGAAATATAAATAATATATATAAAAAAATTTATATTAATAATTCAAAAGAATATATTAATAGTTTAAAAAAATATGGAAATATAATTATAAATAATTATAGTAGAAAAAAAATTATATTAAAAAAAATTAATATTATTTTAAAAAAATATAATTTATATATAGATAATAATTTAATTGAAAAAAATATAGACATATATATTCATTTAAATGAATATCCATCAGTATTATCTATAGAATTTAATATTAATTATATAAAAAATTTACCAAAATCGATTATTGAATATATAATAATTTATCATAAATTTATTCCAACATACTTTAGTTATAATAATGAATTAACTAATAAGTTTATATTAATATCTAATATAATATCTAAAAAATATAAAAATTTAATATATTGGAGTATTTGTAATATACATAATTCATTAAATGAATTATGTATATTTTTTAATATAGATATTAAAAATGATATTATTTTATTAAAAGAAAAATTAAATGAAATATTATTTAGAAAAAAATTAGGATCTATGTATGAAAAAATATATAGATTTAAAATATTTTCTTTATATTTAATTAAAAAAACACATAAATATTATTTATATAAATATATAAATGATATTTCAGATTTTTATAAATTAGATCTAGTAACTAATTTAGGTATTTTTTATCCAAAACTACAAGGAATTATATCTTCTATATATTATAAAATAAAAAAAAATAATAATATAAATAATATAGTTTTAAATTCTATAAAAAATCAATATTTTAATGAAAATGATTATATTAAAAATAATAAGTTAAATTATTTAACATATATTATATCTTTATCTGATAAATTAGATACTTTAATTGGAAATTTTATATTACACAAATATAATGAATACAAAATAACCGGAAATAATGACCCTTTATATATTAAAAAATATTCTATATATATAATTAAAATTTTAATAAATATTGATTTAGATATAAAAATATCATTTTTAATAAAAAAAACTTTATTAATTTATAATCAAAAAAAAAATTATGATTATCTATTTATAAAAATAAAAAAATTTTTTATTAATAGAATTATAAATTTTTATTTAAATAAAAATTATTCTATTAATATTATTAATTCAGTAATATCTTGTCAAGATGATTCTTTATTTGATATTAATTTAAGAATAAAATCTATTACATTATTTATTAATGAAGATTTTAATAAATTTATAAATATAATTAATACTTATAAAAGAATAAATAATTTAATAATTAATAATATAGATTATAATAATAATATAAATATTAAAAAAATATATATACATAATAAATTATTAACAGAAATAAAATCAATAGAAAATTATTTATCTGTAAATATAAATAATAGAAAATATTTAAAATCATTATATATATTAAATATATTATGTAAAAAAATTAATATATATTTAGATAATAATTTAATATTAACATCTAATATTTTTATTAAAAATTATAAATTAAAATATCTTTTTAGTATTATTAATAATTTTTATAATATTGTTAACTTTAATATATTAAAGTTTTAAATTAAATATATGAAAATATATTCCTTAAAAGGAATGAAAGATTATAATATAGAAAAATCTTATATTTGGAGTTACTTATTTGATAAAATTAAATCAATATTAGTATCTTACGGATTTGAGTTTATTAATTTTCCTATATTAGAAAATACATTACTATTTAATAAAAGTTTAAATAATAATATTTTAATAAATCAGATATATTCATTTTTAGATAAAAATTCAAGAAATATATCTTTAAGGCCTGAAGGAACATCATGTTGTTTAAGATTTGCTATAGAAAATGGATTATTAAGAGGACAAAAAAAGAAATTATGGTACTTTGGTCCTATGTTTAGATATGAAAATCCTCAATTATATAGATATCGTGAATTTTATCAATTAGGAATAGAAGCATTTGGATTTAATGATATTAATATAGAATTAGAAATTTTATTATTAATGAATAATTTTTTTAAAGATATAGATTTATTAAAAAAGTTAGTATTAGAAATAAATTTTTTAGGTTCTATTGAAATTAAAAATAAATATTCAAAATATTTATTAAATTTTTTTAAAGAAAATATATCTATTTTTAATAAAATTTATTCTTTAAAAGAAATAGAAAATAATCCATTTAAAATATTAGAAATAAAAAATGAATATATATTAGATTTTATGATTAATAATATGTATAAAATAGATAGTTTTTTAACAATTAAAGATAAAGAATATTTTAATAAAATTTTAAATTTATTATTTTTTTTTAAGATACCTTATAAGGTAAATTATTTTTTAATTAGAGGCATAAATTATTATGATGGAATAATTTTTGAATGGAAATATTATGAATTAAAATCTAAATTATCTGTATGTTCTGGAGGAAGATATAATAATTTATCTAAAAAATTAGGTGGTATTTTAACATCAGGAATAGGATTAGCAATAGGATGGGATAGACTAATAGAATTTTTTATAATTGAAAAAGGATATAAAAATATTAAAAATAATATAAAAAATAAAATATTAGTAATAGTAAATAATATTAAATATATAAAATATGCATTTTTGTTATCTGAAAATATAAGAAATTTATCTATTAAATTAATAATTAATATTGATTATTCTATTTCATCATTGAATAAAAAAATAAATTATGCAATAAAAAATAATTTTTCTTATATATTTATAATATATAAAATATATGAAAATAAAAGTATTATTTTAATTAAAGATATAAATAATTTTAACCAAAAATATGTTTATTCTATTGATGAAGTTATTGATTTTATAAAAAAAAATATGAAAATTTAATATGAAATATGATGCTATAGTTTCTATAATTGGTAGATCTAACGTTGGCAAATCATTGTTATTTAATAGATTATTAAAATTTAATTACTCATTAATATCTGATGATCCTGGTACAACTGTAGATATAAAATATAATTTTATTAATTTTAAAAGTAAAAATATAGGATTTATTGATACAGCTGCTATATTAGATTTTCCAAATAAAAAAATATATAAAAAAGTATTTAATCAAATTATATATTCTATAAATAATTCAAATATAATATTATTTATAGTTGATTCATCTAATTCTAATTTTTATAAAGATGTAAATTTATTTAAATTTTTACTTACATTTAAGAAAAAAATATTTTTAATTATTAATAAAATTGATTTATTAAATAACATAAAAAATGAATTTAATTTTATTAATAAAGAAGATATTATATATATATCATCTTTATATAATAAAGGAATAAGATCATTAATTAATAAAATATTTAGTAATACAAATAATTTTATTATAAATGATAAATATAAGTTTATAGATTTAGATAATAATAAATATATAAAATTATCTGTTATAGGAAAACAAAATGTTGGAAAATCAACTTTAATAAATTCTATTTCAAATGAAAAATTATTAATTACTTCTAGTCAACCTGGTACTACTAAAGATAGTACAAATACAATTATAAAATTAAAAAATATTAATTTAATATTTACAGATACAGCAGGAATAATTAATATAGATTTTTTATCAAAAATAAAAAATTCATCTAGTTATATAAATAAAATAAATTATATTTTAATAAAAAATATAAATAAATCAAATATCATAATATTTATAATAGATATTACATTAGAAATAACAAATAAAGATTTAATATTAATAAATCATTTAATAAAATTAGGAAAACCTATAATTTTATTAATAAATAAATGTGATTTATTAAATAAAAAAATTTTTAAAATAAAAAAAAATGAAATTTTAAAGAAATTAAATTTTATAAAATTTATAAATATAATTTTTATATCAGCATTATATAAAAAAAATATAAAACATATTTTTAATAATATAAATATTATAGATAAATTTTTATTTAAAAAACTTAAAACAAATTATTTAAATAAAATATTATATGAATCTATTAAAAATTTAAATCATAAATATATAAATGATAAACAACCTAAACTTAAATTTTGTAATATTTATAGTACCAATCCAATAAAAATAATAATTTTTGGTAAAAGAACTTACTTATTAAGTAATTCTTATAAAAAATATATATCTAATTGTTTTTATAAAAATTTAAATTATAAAAATATTCCAATAAGTATAATTTATAAAGAAATTAGTAAATAGGTAATACTTTTTTAAAATTAGAAAATTTATTTAAACTTATTAATTTTAATGATAAAGATATAACATCTTCTATTTTCTGTACTTTTATTTTAGAAAACAATATATTTTTATTATCTAAAAATTTATTTATATGATTTGTATAAGCATTACCAGAAATTATATATTCATTATCAAATTTATTTATATATTTTATAATATCACATAAATATGTAAATTTAATTACTTTAAACTTTGATATACAAATATTTTTTCTAGATATATAAAATTCAGACCAATATATTAATTTAGAATATCCATTAATCATAGATATAATATTATTTTTTTTATTAAAATAAAGATATGAACTATATGCTAAAATTTCTAAAGAATTTATTTTTATGATTGGAATATCTATTCCAAAAGATAATCCATGACATATACAAATTCCTATTTTAGTACTAGTAAAATCACCTGGACCACATATACATACTATAATATTTATATTTTTAATAGATATATTATTTTTAAATAAAAAATAATCTATATCATATAAAATTTTATCTAAATAATTAAAATTGTATTTTCTAGAAAATTTAAATAAATTATTATTATAATATAAACCTATATAACAAATATTAGTAGTTGTATCAATAGATAATATGTTATACATAAATAAACCAGTAACAATATTAATTATTACTGGTATAAAATTTTTCTATATTATATTAACATTAATAGCTGATGGTCCTTTTTGACTTTCTTGTATTTCAAACTCAACATTTTGTCCTTCAGTTAATGTTTTAAATCCACTTCCTTGAATAGAAGAAAAATGAACAAAAACATCTTTTCCACCATCACTAGGTGTAATAAATCCAAATCCTTTAGATTCATTAAACCATTTAACTTGACCTTTTATTTTATTTGACATAAATAATCCTATTATTTTTTTAAATAAATATTACTATATAATAACTTATTTTTTATTAAATTAAAACAATTTATTTAAATTAAATATTTATTCAAACATATCAATTTGTTTATTTAAAATATTATTATTTAATTTATTAGATTTTTTTATATATACATCCAAATTATTGATTTCTTTATTTTTATCTATTTTTAATGAATTAAATAATCCATTCTCTATTAATATTTCTATAGATTTTTTATTTAAAAAATTTTTATCTATTCTTATACATAAATCTAATACACTTTTATAATATCCATTTTTGATTCTATCATTAATTATTTCTGTAATTAAATTTTTATTCAATCCTTTTATAGTTCCTATTCCGTATTCTATATTATTATTTTTATTTACATAAAAATCATATTTACTTGAATTAATATTTAAATTAATAATATTTATATTCATATTTTTACATTCAGAAATTAAATTATTTATTTTTTCATAATTATTCATATTAAAAGTCATTACTTCAGACATAAATATAATAGTATAATTTGATTTTAACCATAACATTTGATATGTTATTAATGCATAAGATGCTGAATGAGATTTATTAAATCCATATCCAGAAAATTTTTCTATTAAATCAAATATTTTACTTGATAATTCTTTATTTATTCCATTATTTAAAGCTCCATTTATAAATTTTAATTTATGTTTTTTCATTTCATAGTAATTTTTACTACTTATAATTTGTCTTAGAATATCTGCTTCAGATAATGAATAATTAGAAAAAATTTGTGCTATTTTTATTATTTGTTCTTGATATAAAATTATTCCATATGTTGGTTTTAATATATTTATTAATAATTCATGTTCTAAATTTTTATATGGATAATAAACTTTTTCTAAATTATTTCTTCTATTAATAAAATCATCAACCATACCAGATTTTAGTGGTCCTGGTCTAAATAACGCTATTAAATCTATTATATCTTTAAATGTGTTTGGTTTTAATTTTTTTATTAATTTTTTTATTCCTTTTGATTCTAATTGGAATATTCCAGTTGTTTTACATGAAATAAGCATATCAAAACTTAATTTATCATCTAAAGATATATAATTTATATTAACTATTTTTTTATATTTTACTTTTATGTTATTTATAATATTATTTATAATAGTTAATGTTTTTAATCCTAAAAAATCAAATTTAACTAATCCAATTTTTTCTATACTTTTTTTATCAAATTGTGTTAATACATTAGAATCATCATAATATAATGGCATAAATTTAGTTATTTTATAAGGTGATATAACTAATCCTCCAGAGTGTTTTCCTATATTTCTTACATATCCTTCTAATTTTTTCGATATATTTATTATTTTTTTTATTTCCTTATCATTTTCATATAAATCTTTAAATTTTTTTTCTTTTTTAATTAATTCATTTAATGTTATTTTAGAATTAAAAGGTATAGATTTCGATATATTATTAATAAAATTAAATGTATATCCTAATACTCTTCCTACATCTTTAATAACTGATTTAGCTGTCATACAATTAAATGTAATTATTCTAGATACAAAATCTTTTCCATATAATTCTATAACATGATTTATTACCATATCTCTTTTTTCTACACAAAAATCTATATCAAAATCTGGCATAGATATTCTATTTGGATTCAAAAATCTTTCAAAAATTAAGTCAAAAAGTATTGGATCTAAACATGTTATATTAAGAGAGTAAGATACTAATGAACCTGAACCAGATCCTCTACCTGGACCTATTGGTATATTATTTTCTATAGCCCATTTTGTAAATTCATTAACTATTAAAAAATACCCAGTAAAACCCATATTATTTATAATATTTAATTCTTTATTTAATCTTTCTTCGTAAAAATTTATTTTATCTTTATATAAATTAATATTATTATATTCAACTTTTAATCTATTTTTTAATCCTTTATAACTTAAATTAGTTAATATTTTTTTACAATAATTTTCATCTATATTAAACTTAGGTAAAAATCTCTTATTAAATTTTAAAAAAACATTACATCTTTTAGATATTTCTACTGAATTAGAAATAACTTCTGGAATATCAGAAAAAATATTATTTATGTCATCTTTACTTTTAAAAAATTGTTCACATGTATATTTTGTTAAATTATCAGATATAGATTTATTATTATGTATAGAAACTTTTATAGCATGAAAATAAAAATCTTTTTTACTTAAAAATCTTACTTCATTAGTTGCTACTATTGGTAATTTATAATATTTAGATATTTTTAATGCATTATATATATGTAATTCTTCATTTTTTTTTTTGATTCTTGATATTTCAATATAAAATCTATTATTAAAATATTTTTTATAAAATTTTATATCATTATGAATTTTATCTAAATCATTATTTAATATATTAATTCCCAAATAACTATTTATATTTCCATATAATATTAATAATTCTTTATTATATTTAACTAGTAATTTTTTATTTATTATAGGATAATTACTTTTTTTTTTATTTTTATAAGAATCAGATATTAATAAAATTAAATTTTTATATCCTATATTAGATAAACAAAATATTGTAATTTTATTTAAATTTTTAAAATTATTAAATTTATTTATATTAAAATCTTCAAGTAGGTAAAAATCAGAACCAATTATAGGTTTTATTCCATTAAAACAACAACTTTTATAAAATTCTATTACTCCAAATAAGTTAGAAAAATCATTTATGGCTATAGATGAATAATTAAATTTATTAGCTAAATTTATTAAATCATCTATTTTAATTAAACTATCAAATATAGAATATTCACTATGTATATTTAAATGAACAAATTCATTCATTTTATTTTACCATTTTTTGTTTATACTAAATTGAAATTTTTCCATTTTTTCATAAGGAGAACATTTTAATATAGGAATAATATAAGAAAAATTAATTAATCCTGTTGAAGAAGCTATTCTAAATGTTAAACCAGTAGATAGATGTACATGTCTCATATATTCATATTCAAAAATATTAATAAATGATTCTAATAAATTATCTATTTCTTTTTTAGATTGAATTTCAAATCCAAAATCCATAAAATAAGATAGACGAGCAATATTATTATATTTATAACCTAATAAAGTTTCTGTAGGTATACATAATTCATTTTTTATAATTATTTTAATATCACTAAATATATTATCTCTTTCTAATATAGAACTATCTATATAATTTACACATTCAAAAACATAGTCACTTGGATCTTCTTTAAAACCTCTAACTAAATCTATTTTATCTAAATAAAAATAATTATAAAATGGAATATTTTTTTTAAATAAATTACATATTGAATATATTTGAGTTTTATTAAAAAATGTTAAATTCATGAAATCAAGATTTGTAAAATAATTTTCAAATGTAATATTACATATGTAATATTTATTATCTGATATTAAAGGTAATGTAGATTTACAATTTAATGTAAATTTTTTTCCATTTGTAGGAAAAATATTATGATTTAAACTGTCATAATTAAAAGATGCAAAAAATAAAAAATCATATGATTTATTTAATATAGGTAAAAATCTATTATAAATTTCTTCATTATCTAAAAAGAAATCTTTTAGAAAACTTAAACTAATTACTTCATCAAATATAAAATAATCATAATAATTAACTTTTGTTTCATTTATATGAAATATTAATTCATAATCAGACCAAAAAGAATTATACATAGGTAAATTTATAAAATTAGAAATTCCATAATTAATATTTAGTAAACTATAATATTCATTTTCTTTTAAAAAACTAGAATAAAATATTTTACTACCAGATTTTATTCTTTCATCATTAAAAAAATATGGATCACTAATTATAAACTCTACATTAGCTTTATCTTTATTATAATTAATAATTAATGATATTAAACTATTTTTACATAAAAAATTACTTTTTATAAAATCAAGTTTAATATTTGGATTATAATTTTCATTTAAACTTAAACCTACCTTAAATCCACTAGTATTCATTTCACTTATATCAAATAATAAATCAACTAATTTAGTACTACTAATATTATTTTCTAAAGATATAGTTTTAACATCTATTTTTTTAAATAATTTTAATTTATTTAATCTATCAACATCATCACATATTAAATTAATATTTAATGTAGAAAATTCAGATTGATATATTTCTCTTCTTATAACTTTATCTAATGTATTATTATTACCACTTATTAATATATTTCTTACATTAAATTTATAATTACATATAATATTAAATTTTAATTTTTTTTTATCAGTATTATCTATATTAACTATCTTAGTATTAATCATTGGAAATGAATATCCCTTACTAATTAAGAAATCTTTTATTTCATTTTTTATTTTTTTTATTTTTTTAATATTAAATACTTTTTTATGTAAATATTTATTTAAAATATTATTTAAGCTATCATAATAACAAGAATCAAAATCACCAACTAATTCAAAATCATTTATACTATATTTATTACCTTCATATATATATAAATTAATAAATACTTTACTTTTATCTTCTGAAAATGTAATTTTTTTATCTTTTATAATAAAATCAAAATATCCATTTTCTTCATATAAAGATTTCATTTTATCTAAATCTTCTTCAAAATTTTTTTCTATATATACAGATCTAAGTATTAAATTCATAAATTTTAATCTATTATTAAAAGATTTGAATTTATTTAATATTTTATTAGATTTTATATTATTATTTCCATTTATACTTATACTTTTTATAATAGAACTTTTACCTTCATTAAATATAATTTTTAATTTTACTTTATTAGGTGAAATATTTAATAAATCTGTTTCTATTTTAACATTATAATTTCCTATACTTTTATATAAATTAGATATTAAAGATATTAAATTAAATAATTTATTATTACTTAATTCATCATTTATATATAACTCTTTTTCAATAAATATTTTCTTTAAAAAATCATTGTTTAATAACTTATTACCTATAAAATCTACTGAAATTATTATAGGATTTTCAATTAATTTTATAATCAAACTACTATTATTTTCATTATATAATAATTTCATATGACTAAAATGTTTAGTTGATATAATAGAATTAAATAAATTACTAATATTATTATTATCTATTTTATATTCTTTAATGTAGTAAAATGGTATTTTAGATATTACATAATCTTTAGATATTCTATATAATCCTTCAATACATACATTTTTAATTATTATATTATCTTCAGCTTTTAGATATCTTGGTATAATTATTAATATTAATATAAATATATTCATAAATTTAAAATTATTTAATTAAAGATTTATTAAATAGATAAATCTATTTAATATAATTTTCCAAACTTTCTATTTCTTTTATAAAAATTTTTTATAGCATTATAAAAATCTATTTTATTAAAATCTGGCCATAATACATCTGTAAAATATAATTCAGAATAAGCTATTTGCCATAATAAAAAATTACTTATTCTTTTTTCACCTCCAGTTCTTATTACTAAATCTATAGGTGGACAATCATTTATACATAAATTATCATTAATAATAGATTCATTTATATCATTAATAGATAATATTTTGTAATCTATTTTATTTAATACTTTTTTAAATGATTCTATTATATCCCATTTACCTCCATAATTTATAGCAATATTTAATATTAATCCAGTATTATTTTTTGTTATTTCTTCAGATTTATATATATTATTTTGAAAATCTTTATCTAATTCTTTTATATTTCCTATAATATTTAATTTTATATTATTTTTATTTAAACTATTTATTTCATTTTTTAAAGTTTTATTAAATAATTTAAATAATTCTGATACTTCAGAATATGGTCTGTTCCAATTTTCACTACTAAATGCATATAAAGTCAATACTTTTAATTTTAAATTAATTGAAAATTTAATTATTGAGTTTATAACTTTTATACCTTTAATATGTCCATATTTTCTTAATTTACCTTTTTTTTCAGCCCATCTACCATTTCCATCCATTATAATTGCTATATGTTTTATATAATATTTGTAATCTATTTTATTATTAAAATTTTTTTTTTCTAAAAAATTAAACATATTATTTAAATTAATAATTTATTAAATTTTTAATAAATCTTTCTCTTTATTTTTAATTAAATCATCTATATATGTTATATATTTATTAACTTTATCAGTAAAAAATTTATTGTATTTATTAAACTCATCTTCACTTATTTCTTTATTATTTTTTAAATTTTTTATTTTATTATTAAAATCTCTTCTTATGTTTCTTATATAAATTTTATTTTTTTCAGAATTTTCTTTAATAATTTTAATTATTTTTATTCTTTTTTCTTCAGTTATATCAGAACATACTATTTTTATGTAAGATTCATTACATACATAAACTTTTAAATCTAAATTAGAATCTAATATACAATTTTTTATTTTTTCTAATAAATTTTTATCAAATGGATTTAAAATTAAAGTTTTAGAATTTTCTTTTGTTATTAATGACAATTTATTTAATTCTTCTATATTATTAAGGTATTTAATTTTTAATTTACTTATTAAATTTACAGATATTTTACCAATATTTATATTATCAATATATTTATTAAAATTTTTTATTAAATTATTTATCTTTATATCAGATTCATTAAAAATATCTATATTTTTCATAAATTATTAATTAATTAATTATATTTTAATTCTATTATTTTAAAATTAAATATTTTTAAATTATATTTATTCAATAAATCTTTTATATTTATATTATTATCAAATATAAATTTTTGTTCTAATAATGAATTATCTATTATAAATTCTTCTATTTTATTTTTTATATATTTATCTTTTTCATTTTCATTATTATTTTCTTTAAATTTAAATATATCATTTTGTATATAATATTCATTATCTATTATATCTTTTGGTATATTATTTTTACAGATATATTTCGGTTTATTTGATATAATATGCATTGATATTTTTTTTATTATATCTAAATTATTAATATTACCATGAAAATTAATTATAACACCTATTTTTTTAATATGAACATATGAAAAACTAAAATTAGTATTATTAAAAATATATTTTTTTCCAAAGGATATATTTTCATTAAACTCTGATACTAAATTTAATTTATACAAATTAAATTTATCATTTATATTATCAAAATTTTCAATTTTATTTTCTATAGAATATTTAATTATTTTATCACAAAAATTATTAAATTTTTCATTATTAGAAACAAAATCGGTTTCACTATTTATTTCTAATAAAATACTATATTTATAGTCTTTAGAATTACCACATAAAATTTTACCTTTAGAAGGTCTAGATAAACTAATTTTAGAAAATTTATCTTTTTTAATGTTAAATGATTTTTTTATTGCTAATGAAATATTAAAATTAGATTCATGTAGTATTTTTTTACATTCTAATAATCCTAAACCTGTTTTTTTTCTCAATTTTTTTATTAATTCTATATTATCTTTACTCATAATCATAAATTTATTTTAATTGTTTAAATAATTATAAATATTATTTAAATAAAAATTTGCTGATTTTTTAGAATCATCATTACCAGGTATTATAAAATCTATTTTATCTGGATTTGAATTAGTATCTGCTATAGCAAATACTGGTATTTTTAATTTATTTGCTTCTTCTATAGCTATTTTTTCATTTATTGTATCTATTATAAATAAAACATCAGGTAAACTATTCATATTTTTTATACCTAATAAATTTTTTTTTAATTTATTTATATTTTTATAATAAATACTTAATTCCTTTTTAGTAAATTTTTTAACTATATTTTTATCTTCGTATTTATCTTCTAATAATTTTAATTTTTTGATAGATTTTTTTATTGTTTTCCAATTGGTTAATGTTCCACCAAGCCATCTATTATTTATAAAATATTGTTTACACTTACAAGCTATATCTTCTATAGATTCATTAAATATTTTTTTAGTACCAACAAATAATATTTTTCCCTTTTTATCATGTATTTTTTTTAATTCTATCAAAGCTATTTTAAATAATTCTATAGTTTTATCTAAATTTATTATATGTATATTATTATATATTCCAAATATATATGGTTTCATTTTAGGATTCCAATTTTTTATATTATGTCCAAAATGAATACCAAGATTTATCATTTCTTCTATACAAAAATCAATCATTTAATATCCTCAATATATTTATAATATAAATTATATTATAATTATATAATATTATTTATTAATAATTAAATATAATATATATTTATTATTATTTTAATTAAATTTATATTATTTAATATGATAAATTTAGATACAGAATTAGAAAAAATGTTAATAGTAGGAAATTTAGCTTCTAAAGTTTTAGATATGATAAAATTATATATAAAACCAGGAATATCTACTGGAGAGTTGAATGATATATGTAATTTATATATAGAAAAAAAATTAAATGCAAAGTCTGCAATATTAAATTATAAAGGATTTCCAAAATCTATATGTACATCTATAAATGAAGTAGTATGTCATGGAATTCCAGATAATAATAGATATATAAAAGAAGGTGATATTTTAAATATAGATGTAACTATTTTTAAAGATGGATTTTATGGAGATACATCTAAAATGTTTTGTGTTGGTAAAGTTTCTAAAATAGCTAGTAGATTGTGTTTAGTTGCTAAAAAAAGTTTATATTTAGCAATAAAAAATATATATCCTGGAATAAAATTAAATACTATTGGTAAAATAATAGAAAATTTTGTAGAATTTAATGGATTTTATGTAGTAAAAGATTATTGTGGACATGGAATAGGAAAAAAATTTCATGATAATCCTCAAGTTTTACATTATTATTCAGATTATAATAATTATGTATTAAAACCAGGAATGGCTATAACAATAGAACCAATGATAAATACTATTAGTGATGGTGTAAAATTAATGAAAGATGGTTGGACTGTAAAAACTAAAGATCATGGATTATCTGCACAATATGAACATACTATATTAATAACAAAAAATGGATATTTAGTAACAACATTAAGAGATAATGAAAAAATAGATTTTATAATTTAATTAATATTATTAATATTTAATTATTTAAATATTTACAGGGGTACCAGGATTTGAACCTGGGATCACGGGATCAAAACCCGTTGCCTTTCCTCTTGGCTATACCCCATTTATTTTAAAGTACGGGAGACGAGACTCGAACTCGTAAATATCTAGGATCTAAATCTAGTGCGTATACCTTTTCGCCACTCCCGCTAAAAAACTTCTTAGCTACGACAGGAATCGAACCTGTGACATCAGCGTTATGAATGCTGTGCTCTAACCAAACTGAGCTACGTAGCTCTATTATTTAAAATATATTATATATTTTAAAAATTATTAAATCAAATAAATTAGAATAATAAATTAAATATGAATGATTATGATTTATATTTTAATAATTATATTATAAAAATAATAGATAAAGATATAAAAAATAATAAAAATTTAAAAATAAAAACAAGATTTCCACCTGAACCTAATGGATATTTACATATAGGACATGCTAAATCTATATTTTTAAATTTTTTAATAGCTAATAAATATAATGGTGAATGTAATTTAAGATTTGATGATACAAATCCATTAAATATAAAAAATAAGTATATAAACTCTATAAAAAAAGATATAGATTGGTTAGGTTTTAAAAATAAATATAATGTATCATATACATCAGATTATTTTGATGAAATATTTAATTTTGCTATTAAATTAATAAATAAAAATTTAGCATATATTGATAAATTAACTATAAATAAAATAAAAATTTATAGAGGAAATCTTAATAAAATAGGTATAGATAGTCCATATAGAAATAATTCAATAAGTGAAAATATTGATTACTTTATTAAAATGAGAAATGGATATTTTAAAGAAAATGAAATTTGTTTAAGAGCAAAAATAGATATGAAATCTAAATCTTTATTAATGAGAGATCCAATTTTATATAGAGTAAAATTTACATATCATAAAAGAACCAAAAATAAATGGTGTATATATCCTACATACGATTTTTCTCATTGTATATGTGATTTTTTAGAAAATATAACTCATTCATTATGTACATTAGAATTTGAAGAAAATAAAAAATTATATAATTGGATATTAAATAATATTGATATAAATGGTTTTATACCTAAACAATATGAATTTTCAAGATTAAATCTAGAATATAATATTTTATCTAAAAGAAAAATTAATTTTTTAATTAATAAAAAAATTATAAATAAATGGTATGATCCAAGAATATGTACTATATCTGGATTAAGAAATAGAGGATATACTCCTAATTCTATAAAAGTATTTTGTAAAAAAATAGGAGTAACTAAGAAAAATAGTAACATAAACATTAATATATTAGAAAACTGTATAAAAACTGACTTATATGAGAATTCATATAGAATTATGTCTGTTATTGATCCTATAAAATTAATAATAGAAAATTTAAATGATAACTATGAAGAAGAAATATATGTTCCTAATTTTCCTAATAAAAAATTATCTAGCAATAGAAAAATAGTTTTTACTAAAATAATATATATAGAAAAATCAGATTTTTGTGAATGTTTATCAAATACATGTAATAAATTTTCTATAGGTAAAATAATAAAATTAAGATATTCATATATAATATGTGCAAAAAAAATATTTAAAGACAAAAAAGGTAATATAAAAAGTATATTATGTTTTTTATATGAAAATACAGTTAATTCTATATATTTAAATAATATTAAAATAAATAAAATAATTCATTGGGTATCATATAAAAAAAAAATAAATTCAACTTTTTATATTTATGAAAATTTATTTTTAGATAAATATCCATATAAAAATAAAAATATATTAAATATAATAAATAAAAATTCATTAATAATAAAAAATGGATTTATAGAAAAAAGCAATAATAAAATTATTAAGAATAGAATATATCAATTTGAAAGAATTGGATACTTTTATACAAAATTATATTATAAAGATAAAAATTTGATATTTTTTAATATAGTAAATATTTAATTTTTTATTACATTTCCTTACTTAAAAACGAAGTAAGGAAATGTATCTATTTCATTAATTTTTTTATTTTTACTAAATTTTTCTATATATAAATTATATTCATCTTTATTTTCAAGAAACAATATATCTTTAGGTATTTTTATATAAAAATTTTTATCTTTATTATATTTTAATATAAGTTTGAAATCTTTTAAATTTCTATAATTTAATACTCTATTAAAATTTATATAAGAAAAAGATACTTTAGGATATAAAAAAAACATTATACTAATTAAATATTTATACATAAATTAAGTCTCATATTTAAAATTTAAATTATATAGAACAATTAAATCCTAAATTAAATAAATTATTACAAGATGTATTTGTTTTTTTGTAAAAATCATTCAAATTTAATAAATTTATTTTATAATTAAAGTATAATGACGCACATTTATATAATTTATAACTCATGCATAATTCAACATATTTAATTATATAGTTATCGTTATTTCCAGGTGTGTATATTTTACTTTGAAAGTAACCCACAGAAGGAATTATATTTGTATTAAATTTATATTGCATAATTAATCCTGTACTTTTTGCAACATCTGAAAATCCATACATAGAAGGTTCATTTACTTTTCTATTTTTTTCATTATATGTTTTAAACATTAGGAAATTACCATATGGTGTAATATTATATGTTTCTCCATAAACTGAAGATATATATAATTTATCAGTATTTAATCTAAACCCTAGTGAGTATGCTATTGCATTAATATTTTTATTGTTTTTATCAAAATCTATTTGATTTTTTGTTCTTTCAGAAGTTGAATAAGCTCCAGCAACATCTAAAAATGAGTTAATTTTATATTTTGTATAAATACCGTATCCATCACCATTAGATACTCTTGTAGATAAATATAATGGTAAATTTTCACATTCATCGTTTTCAAATTGTTTTTGTAAATATATATCTAAACCTTCTATATAATTAAAAAAATTATAATTTTTATAAGTTAATAAATTACTTGATTTATATAACATATAGTTTGTTGGTTTATAAAAAGAATCAATTATAGGAACTTTTTTAACAAATTTGTTTACGTTAAATATAACACCATAGTCTCTACCAAAGCTAACACTTCCATATTTTACATCTCTTAATCCCATAAAATATAACTTAGGTTTAATAAAATTAAAATTTTTATTATAAAACAATTCATTTAATTTAAAATTTACATCAGTTAATAAGAAAGCATTTAAATAATTATTTATTTTTTTTGTTCCAGTAATATTTAAATTAACTGTAGGAAAACCTATATTTTTATTTAAAATATTATTATAATCTTTAACCACAGAAAAATTTGTTATAACATTTACTTTATTATTATTAAATTCATATGATGTTGCAGCTTGTAATTTATAATTAAATATTAATGATATTAAATATATAATTTTCTTAATCATTTTTATATACCTTCATTTTAGTAATTAATAAAATTAATTTGATATTTTTTGTAAATCAACAACATAGTCATCTTTTAAAAGTTTTATTAAAGTTATTCCTTTTGTATTTCTTTTTATTAAACTTATTTCAGAAACTTTAATTCTAACTAATACACCACTATTAGTTATAATTAATAATTGATCTTCATTATTTACTTCTATTGATTTTATAACTTTACCACTTTTATTTGTTACTTTAATAGATATAACACCTATATTAAATCTAGATTTAATAGGATATTCATTTTCAATAGTTCTTTTACCAATACCATTTTCAGTAACTGTTAAAATATGACTATTAATTTTAGGAATAATAATAGATACAACCTTATCATTATCAATCAAATTTATACCTTTTACTCCAAATGATATTCTACCAGTAGATTTTATTTTTTTTTCTAAAAATCTTACAGATCTACCATTTGCAGAAAAAATAATTATATTATTATCTCCATTTGTTATTTTAACATCAATTAATAAATCATTTAAATTTAATTTAATAGCTATTATACCTACATTTTTTAGATTTTTAAACTTTGATAATAATGTTTTTTTTATAAAACCTTTTAATGTAACCATACATATATAATAATTATCATTATATATATTAGGTTTTATAGGCAAAATAGCAGTTATTTTATTATTGTTATCTATAGATAATATATTATATATTAATTTTCCTCTAGAATATCTATTTAATTCAGGTAATTGATATACTTTTATTTTATATACAATACCTTTATTAGAAAATAATAATAAATCATCATGAGTATTAGCTACTAGTAATATATATATAAAATCTTCATCCTTTATTTTTGTAGATAATTTACCTTTACCACCTCTTTTTTGAGATTCATAATCAGATACAGGTTGTATTTTAATATATCCTTTATGTGATAAAGTTATTATAACATCAGTTTTATTTATTAATTTATCTAAATCAATATCTTTTTTTTTTAAAATTATTTTTGTTCTTCTTTTATCTTTATATTCATTTTGAATTTCTATTAATTCTTTTTTTAATTCTATTATTAAATTATTATTATTTTTTAATATAGATATAGATTTTTTTATTTGACTTATTAATAATTTATATTCATTTATTAATTTGTTATATTCTAAATTTGTTAATCTTTGAAGTTTTATTTCTAATATAGATTGAATTTGTTTATTATTTAGAACTATTTTTTTTAAATCATATTTATTATTTTCTTTATTAAATATATATTTATTTTCTTCTTTTAAATTTATTATATTACTATCTAAATTCCATTTTTTATACAAAAGATTATTTTTTGCTTCATTTAATGAATTAGAACTTTTTATTATTTTTATTATTTCATTTATATTACTTATAGCAATTATTAATCCTTCAGTTATATTTAACTTTTCATTATTCTTATCTAATAAATATAAATTTCTTTTATATATTATATTTTTCCTATGATCTATAAAGGAATTTAATATATCTATTAATGATAGTATTTTAGGTTTGCCATCTTTTAATGCAACCATATTAATAGATAAATTTATTTGTAATGAAGTATGTTTATATAAATTATTTAATATTATTTTATAATCATATTCTTTTTTTATTTCTATAACTACTCTTATACCATCTTTATCAGATTCATCTCTTATATTATTTATACCATCTATTTTTTTATTTTTTACTAATTCGGCTATTTTTTCTATTAATTTTAATTTATTTACTTGATAAGGTAATTCTGATATAACTATATTTTTTATATTATTTATATTTTCTAAATTTACTTTAGATCTAACACATATTTTTCCTTTTCCAGTTTTATATATTTGAATTATATCATTTATGCCATGAATTTCTCCATAAGTAGGAAAATCAGGACCTGGTATAAATTTCATTAAATCTTCTATACATATATCTTTATTATCTATTAAAGCTAAACATCCATTTATAACTTCATATAAATTATGAGGTGGTATATTTGTTATAACACCTACAGCTATACCATAAGATCCATTTATTAATAAATTAGGAATTCTTGATGGTAATATATTAGGTATATATTCAGTTTCATCATAATTTTTAGTAAAATCTACTGTATCTTTTTCTAAATCATATAACATTTCACTAGAAATTTTAGACATTTTTATTTCTGTATATCTCATTGCAGCTGCTGAATCTCCATCTATTGATCCAAAATTACCTTGTCCTTCTATTAATATATATCTTAGTGAAAAATTTTGTGCCATTCTTACAATAGAATCATATACAGCATTATCACCATGTGGATGATATTTACCTATTACATCACCTACTATTCTAGCTGATTTTTTATATGGTTTATTATATAGATTTCCTAAATTATTCATAGCAAATAATATTCTTCTATGAACAGGTTTTAAACCGTCTCTTACATCAGGTAATGCTCTACTTATTATTACAGACATTGCATAATCTAGATATGAATTTTTTAATTCATTTTCTATATATATTTCTTTAATATTTTTATATATATTATCTTTCATATTTACTTATAAAAAAAAATAAATTAATTAATTTACAATTTAATTAATATTTAATTGTAAATAATAAAATTATATTATATATTATTAATTATTAAATTAGAAGCAAATAAAATATAATAAATAATATTCTTTTAAATAATTTTAAGAAAAATATGGCTAATAAAGGAGTTAACAAAGTTATATTAGTTGGTTATTTAGGTCAAGATCCTGAAACTAGATATACACAAAGTGGTAATTCAGTAACAACAATAAGTTTAGCTACATCTGAAACATGGAAAGATAAAAATACTGGAGAAAATAGAGAAAGAACAGAATGGCATAGAGTAGTTTTTTTTGGAAAATTAGCTGAAATATCTGGAGAATTTTTAAAAAAAGGATCTCAAGTATATATAGAAGGTCAAATACAAACAAGAAAATGGAAAGATCAAAATGGTAATGAAAGATATTCAACTGAAGTTGTAGTTGGAATAGGAGGAACAATGCAAATATTAAATAATCCTTTTAATAAAAATAATGAAATAAAAGATAATAAATCTTTTAATAAAGAAGAAAATGAGGAAAACGATTTAGATAAAGATATTAACTTAGATGATTTTTCTGATGATATTCAATTTTAATTAATTGATTATAATAGAGCTTATAACAGAACTTATTATTATACAAATAATTTCATTAGTATAAAAATTAATATAGTTTAATTTTATTAAATTTAAAATTTTAAATATTAATAATTTACTTATAAAAGTTATTATATTATAAATAGTTATTAATTTAAATTTATCAATATATTTATTATTATTAAATATAAATATATTATTTTTAATAAAAAAATCAGAAATAATTATAGTAATTAATTCTATACATAATATATTATAAAAAATTAAATCTTTTAAAATACTTATTATAAATATATATATATATTTATAATTTAATTTACTATTATTAATTAAATTTATAATATATATTTTAAATAAATTATATATTATTAAATTTAATAATATATAATTTATACAATAATTTGATACTAATATATTTAATAATATAGATATAAATATTTTTAATAAAATAAATATCATTTTAAAATAACTATATAATTTATATTATTTATATTAAATAATGTTTTTATTTCTATATCTAAATAATAGTTATTTTTATTTTTTATTATTTTTGATATATAACCTACTGGATAATTTTTTGGATATAAATCATCAAGTCCAGATGAAACTAGTAAATCTCCTTCTTTAAAATCATCTGTATTATTTAATATGATATTAAAATTTTTACATAAAAGAATTCCATTTATTCCAGATCCTTTAGCTATAAAAATAATTCCATTTCTTGAATTTTTTAAAGATATTTTAGATTTAGATTTATATATTAAATTAACATAACTATTATTTTTATTAGATAATGAAATATATCCTATTATTCCATCATAATTTAATACAGGTTGACCTATATGTATATTTTCATCAATTCCTTTATCTATTATTAATCTAGAAAATACATGATTATAATATAATATTTTAGAAATATTATATTTATACTTTTTTAATATATTTATATTTAATATTTTTTTTAATTCTATATTTTCTTTTTTACAATTTTCATATTCTAATTTATTTATTTTATCTGAAATAATTTTTTTATTTAAATTATCATTTATATTTATTAATTTTTTATTTAAAATAAATACATCTTTAATATTTTTAAAAAAATTTTCTATATATATAATTGGATTATATATAAAATAATATATACAATTAGTTAATTCTTTTTTAATTTTAATATTTAAATTATTTTCAATATAGTCAAATATTAATATAGTTAAAATCAAAACAAATAAAAATAAATATAAAATATATTTAAATTTATTTTTATTTTTCGTATTATTGTAATAATAATTATTCTTCATCAAATAATCCTAAATCATATATATTAACTATTTCTAATGCTTTACCTCCACCTCTTACAACACATGTTAAAGGATCTTCTGCAATTACTACTGGTATTCCTGTTGCTTTAGTTATTAATTTATTTATATTTTTTAATAAAGCACCTCCTCCAGTTAAAATCATTCCTTTTTCTAAAATATCAGATGTTAATTCTGGTGGACATTTTTCTAATGCAAACATTATCGCACTAACTATTCCTGATAATGGTTCTTGTAATGCATCCAATATTTCATTAGAATTTAATTTTATTATTTTTGGAATACCTTCTGCTAAATTTCTACCTCTTATTTCATATTCTTTAGATTCTTTACATGGATAAGCATATCCTATATTATGTTTTATTTTTTCAGCAGTAGATTCTCCTATTAATGATCCATAATTTCTTCTTATATAATTTACTATTGATTCATCAAATTTATCTCCACCAATCCTTACAGAAGAAGAATATACTATTCCATTTAACGAAATTATAGCAACTTCTGTTGTTCCTCCTCCTATATCTACTACCATGGATCCAGTAGCTTCAGATACAGGTAATCCAGCACCAATAGCAGCTGCCATAGGTTCTTCTATAAGAAATACATCTCTAGCTCCAGCTCCTTGAGCGGATTCTCTTATTGCTCTTCTTTCTACTTGTGTTGCTCCAACAGGAACACATATTAATACTCTTGGACTTGGTCTTATAAAACTATTACTATGAACTTGTTTTATAAAATATTGAAGCATTTTTTCTGTTATAAAAAAATCAGCTATAACACCATCTTTTAATGGTCTTATTGTTATTATATTACTAGGAGTTCTTCCTAACATTCTTTTAGCTTCTTGTCCTACTGCAGTAATACTTGTATTTCCTGATCTATCTTTTTTTATTGATACAACAGAAGGTTCATTTAATACTATACCTTGATTTTTTACATATATCAATGTATTAGCTGTACCTAGATCTATTGATAAATCATTTGAAAAAAAACCTCTAATTTTTTTAAACATTATTTTTATTTAAATTATTCTTAATTAAAAAATCTTTAGAAAATTGAATAGCAAAATAATAAGAACTTATTCCTAATCCACATATAGTTCCTATCGCTATATCTGATAAATATGAAAATTTTCTAAATGGATCTCTAGAATATATATTAGAAATATGTATTTCTATAAATGGTATTTTTACAGATAAAAATGCATCCCTTATAGCTATACTAGTATGAGTAAAAGCTCCAGCATTTATTATTATAAAATTTATATTATTAAATTTAGAATTATGAATATTATTTATTATAATGCTTTCAGAATTAGATTGAATATGATTTAAATTAATATTTAAATCTTTAGATTTGTTAATTAAATCATTTACTAATTTTTCTAAACTTAAATTACCATATATATTTTGTTCTCTTATTCCTAATAAATTTAAATTAGGTCCATTTATTAAAAGTACGTTATTCATTTTATTTCCTTGAAATTTAAAATTTAATTGCACTCTACAGGACTCGAACCTGTAACCTACGGCTTAGAAGACCGATGCTCTTCCATTAAGCTAAGAGTGCATTTATATAAATTATATACTATTAAATATTTAATATTTATTTAATAAATAAAAATCTATATGTAATATTTTATTTTTTATTAAATTGATTTGTATATCTTTTATTTTAGATAAAAAACACAATTCATTTATTTTTATACATATTTCTTTATTTAAATTATCTTTTTCTTTTAAAAAATTTATATCTTTATATTCTATAATAATATTAATTGGTAATATATTTTTTCCATATATAACTGCTAATATTTTATTACTAACTCTTAATTTTTTATTAAGTCTTTTATTTTTACATATATTTCTTATTTCAGCACATAATATTAACATTTAATTATTTAATTTAATTAATAATTTATTAAATTATTCCCAAACTATTAAATAATAGTTTTTTTTACCTTTGCATAATAAAGTATATTTATCATATAAAATATCTTTTTTAGTAAAAATATATTTTATAGTATTATTTACTATACCATTTATTTTTATAGAATTAGATAAAATAATATTTTTAGCTTCATTATTTGATTTTACAATACTAAATTGTACTATTATTTGTTGTAAATTAATACCTAATTTAACATTAATTATTGGAATTCCATCTGTATATAATTGTTTTAAATCTTTTTCATTAAAATTTAAATTACCAGTAAATAAACTATTTGTTATTTTTATAGCAGATTTTAATTTTTTTTTACCATGTATCATTTCTGTCATTTTTTCTGCTAATAATTTTTTAGCTTTTAATATATTATTATATATATTATTTTTTTCTAAATATTCTATATATTCCAAAGATTCATTAGTAAACATTTTTAAATATTTAAAAATTAAATTATCTGATAAATTAATCCAAAATTGATAAAATTTATATGGACTTGTTTTTTTATCATCTAGCCATATATTTTCTTTAGAAGATTTACTAAATTTTATTCCATTATTATTAGTTATTATTGGAAAAGTTATTCCATATGTATCTTTATTATGTATTTTTTTTATTAAATTTATTCCATATATAATATTATTCCATTGATCTGACCCACCTATTTGTAATTTTGTATTATAATTATTATATAAATATAAAAAATCATAACTTTGTAATAAAGTATATGTTAGTTCTGAATATGAAATTTTATTATGTATAATATTATTTTTTATATATTTTCTATTTAATATATTTTTTATAGAAAATTTTGATCCTATATTATATAAAAAATCAATTATATTTATTTTACTTAACCAATGTTTATTATTTAATATATTTATATTATTATAATTTATATTATTTAATAATATATTTTTTAATTGTTTTGATATTTCTATACTATTTTTATTTATAAATATTTCTGTATATTTATTTCTTTTGTTTCCTGTGAAATTTGGATCACCTATTAATCCAGTAGATCCACCTATTAATATTATAAATTTATTATTTAATTCTATAAATTTATTAATAAAAATTATTAAAATTATATGTCCTATATGTAAACTATCAGATGTAGGGTCTATTCCAGAATAAAGCACTATTTTATTTTCATTTAATAAATTATTTAATTTATTTTCATTAACTATTTTTTTTATTAAATTTCTACTATATAAATGTGTTAATATCTTATTTTTCATATTAATAAATTATATAAATATTTAAATGTATGTATATGAGATTATATTATAATTTTAAGTTATATATAATTATTTTTATTATATTAATTATTATTAAATTATATATTATTAAAATTAATAATTTTATAGATGTTAAATTAAAAAATAATAATTTTATAGATAGTAATAATATAGTTTATAGTAAAATAATTAATATAAACTGTAAATCAAATTTAAATAAGAAAGATATAATAAATATATTATTGTTATCTAAATATAAAAAAAAAGATATAGTTAATATTCCTGGAGAATTTTCTATAAATAATAATATTTTAACATTATTTAAAAGATCTTTTAATTTTTACTATGGATATGAAAAAGAAACTATATTTAAAATATTTTTTAAAGAAAATAAATTAATAAAAATAAAAAATATAAATGATTTATATGTAGAAAATATAAATATAGATCCTAATATAATATCTATAATTAATAATAATAAAAAATATAAATTATTTTTACCTATAAGTAATTTTCCAAAAACATTAATAAATATATTAATAGAAATTGAAGATAAAAATTATTTTTCACATAATGGAATAAATATTAAATCTATAATAAGAGCAATTATAAAAAATGTATTAAATAAAAAAATAATAGAAGGAGGAAGTACTATAACACAACAATTAGTTAAAAACATATTTTTAACTAATAAAAAAAGTTTTTTAAGAAAAATAAATGAGATATTAATATCTATTATTTTAGAATATAAACTTAATAAAGAAAAAATACTAGAATTATATTTAAATGAAGTTTATTTTGGAAATATTAATAATAAAGAAATTAGAGGATTTCCTTTAGGAAGCATATGTTACTTTGGAAAATTAATAAATGAATTAGATATAAACGAACAAGCTTATTTGGTTGGTATGTTAAAAGGATCATCTTTATATAATCCTGTTAGTAATTTTGATTTAGTAAAAATGAGAAAAAATTTTATTTTAAGTAAGATAAAAGTAAAAAATATTATAGATGAAGAATTATATAATTATTTAATATTAAAAAATAATATTTTTAATAATATTAATAATAAAATAAATTATCCATCATTTGTCAATATTGTAAAAAAAGATATTAATAAATTATCTTTAAATAATAAAAATAATTTAAGAATATTTAGTACATTAAACTTAATTACTCAAAATAATGTTCAAAAATCTATAAATATATCTATTAAAAATTTAAGAAAATTGAATAATAATATAGAAATTTCTATGATAGTTATTGATAGAAAAAAAGGATATATAAAATCATCGATAGGAGGTTCTAATTATAATTTTGACGGATATAATAGAATTTTTATGAATAGACAAATAGGTTCGTTAATAAAACCATTTATTTATATAAGTGCATTAAATATTCCAAATAAATTTAATCTAAATACTAATTTATTAGATAATAAATTAGAAATAAAATATGATGATAATATATGGTGTCCAAAAAACAATGATAACAAATTTAGAGGAAATGTTACATTAATGGATTCATTAATTTATTCATTAAATATACCAACAATAAATTTGGGAATGAATATAGGAATAGATAATATAATAAATAATTTAATAAAATTTGGAATAGATAAAAATACTTTTATAAATAGATTTCCATCTATGCTTATAGGAGCTATAAATTTATCATTAATTGATATAGCACAAATATATCAATCTATATCGAATTATGGAAATTTTAATAAATTATCTTCAATAAGATATATAAATGATATTAATAATAATATTAAATATATTAATAAAAATAAAAGTATACAAGTTATATCTCCTCAATCATCATATTTAACATTATTTTGTATGAGTAAAATTACTAAAATAGGAACAGCAAGTATGTTAAATAAAAATTTTAATAATATAAATATTTTAGGGAAAACAGGTACAACTAATAAATTAAAAGATAGTTGGTTTGTTGGAATAGATAATAATGAAATTTGTGTTATATGGGTAGGTAATGATAATAATTCTTCTATTAATTTAAATAAATTAAATAATGCATTACATGTATATGAAAATTATCTAAAAATTAGTAATCCAGAAAGTTTTAATTTAATTAAACCTAATGATATATATGAAATAAATATAGATAAATTAGGAAATTTTTTATGTAATAATCATTATGATTGTAATAAAATACCTATTTGGATAAAAAATCCTTATGAAATATATAATAATTGTCCTAAACATTCTTTTATTATCAAAATTATAAAAAAACTAATTAATTTTAATTAAATTATTTTAATAAATGATAAAAATTACAGATTTAATAGTTAAAAAAATAATAAAAAATGAATTTATATCTATTAAAATTATAGTTGTATTAAATAATAAATTTGTTGGAATATCATTAATGCCTATTGAGTCAGATATTATATATAATAATTTTTATATTAAAAATATATTTAATTCTTTAAATTTAAAAGCTTCTATGTGTATTAAATTTATTAAAAATGTAATATATAATAATATAGTAGGTAAAGATCCTAGTTTACAATATGAAATTGATAATTTATTATTTTTAATAAATAAAAAATTTGATAATTTATTTTTTAAAAAAATAATATTAACTGTATCAATTTCAATAGCTAGATCTTATTCAAATTATAAAAAAATAAAATTACATGAATTAATATCTGAATTAAGTAATAATAATAATAATAAAAAACCAAATTTAATATTAAATATATTTAATAAAAATAATAAAAATATACTATGTAATTATTTAGATATAAAAAATTTTATGTTAGAATTAAATAGTAATATATTTTTATTAGAAAATTTATATTATATAAATTTAATTTATAAGAAATTAATAAATAAATTAAATAAAATATATAATAAATATTTAAATATAAATAATAAAATTAATAGTAATATAATTCTTTATGAAATAAATGATTTAATATATAAATCTGTTTTATATAATAATAATAATATAAATATAGGAATAGATTTATCAGCATCTGATTTATATAATGAACATAATGATTTTTATTTTTTAAATGAAAAAAATAAAGTAATAAGTAATTGTGAATTTATAGAATATATAGAAAATTTATTAAATATGTATTCTATATCTTATATAGAGAATTCATCTCATAAATATGATTGGAAATTATCTTATATACAAACTGAAATTTTTGGTAATAAATTAAAATTAGTTGGAGATTCTATATTTAATAATGATTTATTTTTAATAGAACAAGGAATTAAACATAATATATGTAATTCAATATTAATAAAATATTATAATATGAGTACTTTTAGTGAAATAATAAATATTTGTAATTTAGTAAAAAAATATAATTACAAAATAATAATTTCTAATATATTCAGAGATATAGATGATTTATTTTTTATAGATTTAGCTTTAGGAATATCTTCAGATTATATAAAAATAGGTTATATTTATAATTTTAATTTATATAAAAATTTAATTTTAAATAAATGATATATAATTTTTACATAAATTTAAATTTATGTAAAAAAAATTATTTTATATTTAATAATTATAATATATTTAATAGGAAAATTTATAATATAAATATTAATAATATATTTAATTTTAATAAATATTTATTTTTATATAAAATAAAACCTAAAAATAATTTAGAATATATTTCAAAAATAGTAAAAGTTAATACTAAAAAATTAATTTATATAAATAATATAAAATATCCTTATTTATTAAATAAAAAATTTATAAAAATATATAAATATAATAATTTGTTATTGAATTTATTAGAATTAGTATATGTTAATTTTTTAAAAAATATAAATATATTTAAATATATTTATATTTTTAATAAATTTAATATTAGTATAATTAAATATAATGTTTATATAAATGAATTTAATTGTTTATCAAATAATAGTTTTAAATATAAAAATAAATATAATGGTATTTTTATATATGGAAAATATAATAGTGATATAATTTCGTTATATAATGGTAAAATTTTATATTATAATAATTTTAATAAAAAATATTATATTTTAGTAATAAAGCATGTAAATAATTTAATTAGTATTTATATTAATAGTAAAAAATTTTTAGTTAAAAAAAATTGTTTTGTTTTAAAAAAACAAAAAATATCAACTATAGGTATGAATAATAAATTTTATTTTGAAATAATAAAATAAATAAAATTAAATTTTTATTTTTAAAGTAATGTTTTATATATGTTATAATTCATATATTAATTTAATTTATAAATAATTTATATAATTATTTGAGGTAAAAATGAGTAAAATAATTGGTATTGATTTAGGTACAACTAATTCTTGTGTTGCTATAATTGAAGGAAATAAACCTCGTGTTTTAGAAAATAGTGAAGGAGATCGTACAACTCCATCAATAGTTGCATATACAAGTAATAATGAAGTATTAATAGGTAAACCTGCTAAAAGACAATCTATAACAAATCCTAAAAATACATTATTTGCTATAAAAAGATTGATTGGTCGTAAATATGATGATACTGAAATTCAAAAAGATATAAATTTAATGCCATATAAAATAATAAAATCTGATAATGGAGATGCATGGATAGAAATAAATAATAAAAAAATAGCACCTCCTCAAATATCAGCAGAAATATTAAAAAAAATGAAAAAAACTGCTGAGGATTATTTAAATGAAAGTGTAAGTGAAGCTGTTATAACAGTACCTGCATATTTTAATGATACACAAAGACAAGCTACAAAAGATGCTGGTAAAATAGCTGGATTAGAAGTAAAAAGAATAATAAATGAACCAACAGCAGCAGCTTTAGCTTATGGATTAGATAAAAAAACTGAAAATTCTATTATAGCTGTATATGATTTAGGTGGAGGTACTTTTGATATTTCCATAATAGAAATAGATGATGTAGATGGTGAAAAAACATTTGAAGTTTTATCTACTAATGGTGATACTCATTTAGGTGGAGAAGATTTTGATAATAATATAATAAGATATTTAGTTAATGAATTTAAAAAAGATAATAATATAGATTTATATAATGATCCTCTTGCTATGCAAAGACTAAAAGATTCTTCTGAAAAAGCTAAAATAGAATTATCATCATCACAACAAACTGAAATAAATTTACCATATATTACTGCTAATGAATCTGGTCCAAAACATATGAATTATAAAATAACTAGATCTAAATTAGAATCTTTAGTTGAAAATTTAGTTAATAAAACAATAGATCCTGTTAAATTAGCTTTAAAAGATGCTAATATATCTATATCTGATGTAAAAGATATAATATTAGTTGGTGGTCAAACAAGAATGCCTCTTGTTCAAAAAATAGTTTCAGAATTTTTTAATAAAGAAGTTAGAAAAGATGTAAATCCAGACGAAGCTGTTGCAATTGGTGCTGCTATACAAGGTGGAGTTTTATCTGGAAATGTTAAAGATTTATTATTATTAGATGTAACACCTTTATCATTAGGTATAGAAACTATGGGAGGAATAATGACAACTTTAATACCTAAAAATACAACTATTCCTACAAAACATAGTCAAGTATTTTCTACTGCTGAAGATAATCAATCTGCAGTTACTATACATGTATTACAAGGAGAAAGAAAAAAATCAATCGATAATAAATCTTTAGGACAATTTAATTTAGATGGAATAACTCCTTCTATGAGAGGTATACCTCAGATAGAAGTTACATTTGATATAGATTCAGATGGTATATTACATGTTTCTGCTAAAGATAAGAATAGTGGTAAAGAACAAAAAATAACTATTCAAGCTTCTTCTGGATTAAGCGATAGTGAAATTAAAAATATGATACATGAAGCAGAAGTAAATTCAGAATTAGATAAAAAATTTGAAGAATTAACACAATTAAAAAATCAAGCAGATCAAATAATACATGGAACAAAAAAACAATTAAATGAAGTAAAAGATATAATTTCATCTGAAGAAAAAGAAAATATAGAAAAACATGTACAAGAATTAGAAAATTCATTAAAAGAAGAAGATAAAAACAATATAGAAAATAAAATAAAATCACTTATACAAGTATCTAGTAAGTTATTTGAATTATCAAAAAAAAATAATAAAGAAGTAAATGAAGATAATAAAATTAATTCTAATAATGAAACTATTGATGCAGATTTTGAAGAAATAAAAGAAGATAAAAAATCTTAATTTCTATTTAACTTTTAAGTATAATTACATTAAAATATGTAATTATACTTAAATATTTTTAAAATTAAAATAATGAATAAATTAGATTATTATAAAATATTAGGATTATCTAGAGATGCTAACGATCGTGATATAAAAAGAGCATATAAAAAATTAGCTATGAAATTTCATCCTGATCATAATCCTAATAATAGTTCATCTGAAGAAAAATTTAAAGAAATAAAAGAAGCTTATGAAGTTTTAATAAATCCTAGTAAAAGATCAGCTTATGATAAATATGGTCATTCTGCATTTAATCAAGATTTAGGTGGAAATGAAGGAGCGAGTAATAGAGATAGTAATTTTTCTTCTAACTTTAGTGATATATTTAGCGATATATTTGGTGATATATTTAGTAATGGCAGTAAGCAAAAATATAATAAAGGACAAGATTTACATTATAATTTAGAAATAGATTTTGAAGAATCTATAAAAGGATGTAATAAAGATATAAAAATATTATTTTCAGATAAATGTGATAATTGTGAAAATTTAGAATCAAAAGGTAATTATTATACAAAATGTCCTGCTTGTAATGGATATGGTAATATTCAAATAAGACAAGGTTTTTTTTTAATACAACAAACTTGTACAAAATGTAATGGTAATAAAAAAATAGTAAAAAATATATGTAATGTATGTTCTGGTAAATCTTATATAAAAAAAAGTAAAATTTTATCTATTAAAATACCTTCTGGAATAAATAATGAAGATAAAATTAAAATAAATCAAAAAGGAGAAATAAATAAAGATAGTTATATAAGAGGTGATTTATATATATGTGTAAAAGTTAAATCTAGTAACTTATTTGTAAGAAAAGATAATGATTTATATTGTGAAATACCAATAAATTTTTCAGTAGCTGCTTTAGGAGGTGAAATAGAAATTCCATATATAAATGGAAAATTAAAATTAAAAATACCTTCTGAAACTCAATCAGGTAAAGTATTTAGAATAAAAGAAAAAGGAATAAAAAGAAATAATGTTATTGGTGATTTATTATGTAAAATTATAGTTGAAACTCCTGTTAAATTAAATAATAATCAAAAAAAATTATTGTATGAATTAGAAAATACATTTAAAAGTTCTAATATTAATATAAATAATCCTCAATTTAAAAATTTTATAGATAATATTAATATTTTTTTAGAAAAAATAAATAAATTAAAATAAATTGTATTATAATTTATAAATAATATATAAATATTTAATTTATATTTAATCAATTTTTATATTAATATTAATATATATATAATTTATAAATAAATATTAAATATATGAATAATACAGAAGAAAGAAAGAAATTTTTAGCTATAGCGTTAGATCAAATTGAAAAACAGTTTGGGAAAGGTTCTATAATGAGATTGGGTGATGATAGATCTATGGATATAGAAACTATTTCTACTGGTTCTTTATCTCTTGATATAGCTTTAGGAGCTGGAGGATTACCAATGGGTAGAATAGTAGAAATATATGGTCCTGAATCTTCTGGGAAAACAACATTAACATTACAAATAATAGCAGAAGCTCAAAAAAAAAATAAAACATGTGCATTTATAGATGCAGAACATGCTTTAGATCCTTTATATGCATGTAAAATAGGAGTAAATATAAATGATTTATTATGTTCTCAACCAGATACAGGAGAACAAGCTCTTGAAATATGTGATTTACTAACTAAATCTAAAGCAGTTGATTTAATAATTGTTGATTCTGTAGCTGCATTAGTTCCAAAAGCTGAAATAGAAGGAGAAATAGGAGATTCTCATATAGGATTAACTGCTAGATTAATGAGTCAAGCTATGAGAAAATTAGCTGGAAATTTAAAAAATTCTAATACATTATTAATATTTGTAAATCAGATAAGAATTAAAATCGGTGTAACTTTTGGAACAACTGAAACAACAACTGGAGGTAATGCTTTAAAATTTTATTCATCAATAAGATTAGATATAAGAAAAATAGGATCTATAAAGGATGGTGATAATATTATAGGAAATGAAACAAGAGTAAGAGTAGTTAAAAATAAAATATCAATTCCCTTTAAACAAGCTGAATTTGAAATTTTATATGGATATGGAATAAATTCATTTGGAGAATTAATAGATATTGGTGTTAAATATAAATTAATAGATAGATCAGGTTCTTGGTATAGTTTTAATGGTGAAAGTATAGGACAAGGTAGAACTAATGCATGTAATTTTTTAAAATCTCATTTAAATATTTATGAATCTATAAAAAATCAACTAAGAAATATAACAATAAAAAATAATAAGTAATTTATTTAATATGTTTTTAAGTACATTAAATATAAAAAATATTTTTATAAATTTTTTTAAAGAAAAAGATCATTTAGAAATAGAAAGTAGTTCTTTAATACCTAAAAATGATAGTAGTATATTATTTACTAATTCTGGAATGAATCAATTTAAAAATATTTTTTTAGGAATAGAAAAACCAATATATAATAAAATTGTTACTATACAAAGATGTTTAAGAGCTGGAGGTAAAGATAATGATTTAAGTAAAGTTGGATACTCTTCTAGACATCATACATTTTTTGAAATGTTAGGAAATTTTAGTTTTAATAGTTACTTTAAAAAAAGTAGTATAGAGTACGCATGGGAATTATTAACTAATAAAAATTTTTTTAATATATCTGAAAATAGATTAATTGTTACAGTATATTATAATGATATAGAATCTTATAATATTTGGAATAAAAATATAGGTATATCTAAAAAAAAAATATTTAAAATAGGAGATAAAAATAATAGAAAATATATATCTGACAATTTTTGGAGTATGAGTGAATTTGGTCCTTGTGGTCCTAGTTCTGAAATATTTTGTAATATTAATAAAAATAATTGTAATTATAATTTAAATTTAAATAAAATTAGTGATGAATATATAGAAATATGGAATTTAGTTTTTATTCAATTTAATAAATGTAAAAATAATAATTTAACTGAATTACCATATTTTTCTGTAGATACTGGAATGGGTTTAGAAAGAATATCTTCAATAATACAAGAAGTAGATTCAAACTATAAAATAGATTTATTTAAAGACTTAATTAATAAGTTAAGAAAAAAATTAAATATAAAATATAATAATATTATTTCATTAAAAATTATAGCTGATCATTTAAGATCATGTATATTTTTAATATCTGATGGAATATATCCATCTAATGATAAACATGGATATGTATTAAAAAAAATAATAAGAAGATCTATATATCATGGAAAATTATTAGGTGTAAATTTCCCATTTTTATATAAAATAATTGATTTTATAGATGATAATATAAAATATTTTTATACATATAATATAAATATAGATTTTAATTTAATAAAAAATATAATTTATTTAGAAGAATGTAAATTTGAAAATTCTATAAATAAAGGTTTAATAATTTTAAATAAAAAAATAGATGAAGGTAATACTTTTATAGATGGAGATTTTATTTTTTTATTATATGATACATATGGTTTACCAATCGAAATAATAAATGAAGTTTGTAATATAAAAAATATTAATTTTGATAATAAAAAATTTAATAAATTATTAGATTTTCAAAAAAATAAATCTAATTCAAGTAAAAAATAAAATAAATTATATTTTTTTAGGATGAGGTGGCCGAGTGGATTAAGGCGTTCCCCTGCTAAGGGAATATATATTTATATCAAGGGTTCGAATCCCTTCCTCATCGAAGCATTCGTAGCTCAGAATGGAAGAGCACTCGGCTACGAACCGAGAGGTCGTAGGTTCGAATCCTTCCGAATGCAAAATTAAAAATTTATTGCAAAAATAATTTAATTTTATTAATATATTTATAATCTATATTATATGCCGATATAGCTCAGTTGGTAGAGCAACTGATTTGTAATCAGTATGTCAAAGGTTCGAATCCTTTTATCGGCTTATTTTTTTTTTTTTTTTTTTTTTTTGGTGAGATTCCTGAGTGGTTAAAAGGGACAGACTGTAAATCTGTTGTTGAAAAACTTCGAAGGTTCAAATCCTTCTCTCACCATATTTAAACATTGCGAACATAGTATAAAGGTATTATTTTAGTTTTCCAAACTAATGATATGGGTTCGATTCCCATTGTTCGCTAAAAAATTTTGCTGATATAGCTCAGTAGGTTTAGAGTACACCCTTGGTAAGGGTGTGGTCGGCAGTTCGAATCTGCCTATCAGCATTTTTATTAAATTTAATATGGTTAATAAAATGTCTAAAGAAAAATTTAAAAGAGATAAAATTCATATTAATGTAGGAACAATAGGACATGTTGATCATGGAAAAACTACTTTAACTTCTGCTATAACATTAGTTTTATCTGAAAAATATGGTGGAAATATATATAAATTTGATCAAATAGATAATGCTCCAGAAGAAAAAGCTAGAGGAATAACAATTAATACATCTCATGTAGAATATGATTCTAAATTGAGACATTATGCTCATGTTGATTGTCCTGGTCATTCGGATTATATAAAAAATATGATAACAGGAGCTGCTCAAATGGATTGTGCTATATTAGTTGTAGCAGCTACAGATGGTCCTATGCCTCAAACTAGAGAACACATATTATTGGCTAGACAAGTAGGTGTTCCATATATAGTTGTTTTCATAAATAAATGTGATATGGTTTCAGATGAAGAAATATTAGAATTAGTAGAAATGGAAATAAGAGAATTATTATCTCAATATGGATTTCCTGGTGAAGAAACACCAATAATAAGAGGATCTGCTTTAAAAGCATTAGAAAATGATATAAATTGGTCTAATAAAATATTAGAATTATTTGATATTTTAGACAAATATATACCAGAACCTAAAAGAGATATAGATAAACCATTTTTACTACCTATAGAAGATGTATTTTCTATTTCAGGAAGAGGAACAGTAGTTACTGGAAGAGTTGATAAAGGTATTATTAAAGTTGGTGATGAAGTTGAAGTTGTTGGAATAAAAGATACGACAAAAACTATATGTACTGGAATAGAAATGTTTAGAAAGATATTAGATGAAGGAAGAGCTGGAGAAAATATTGGTGTGTTATTACGTGGTATAAAAAGAGAAGATATAGAAAGAGGACAAGTGTTAGCTAAACCTAATACAATAAAACCATACATAAAATTTGAATCAGAAGTATATGTATTAAAAAAAGATGAGGGAGGAAGACATACTCCATTTTTTAAAGGATATAAACCTCAATTCTATTTTCGTACAACTGATGTAACTGGAGTAATAGAATTACCTAAAGATGTAGAAATGGTTATACCAGGTGATAATATTAATATGATAGTTAATCTAATGTATCCTATAGCTATGAATGAAGGTTTACATTTTGCTATAAGAGAAGGGGGTAAAACTGTTGGAGCTGGAATTGTAACAAAAATAATTTCATAAATATTAAATAATTTATATATTAATTTTTTAATGATTATTAAATATTTATCTATTTTTTTTGTTTATTTTTTTATTTTTTTATTTTATTTTTATATAAAAAAAAATTGTTTTTTTTTAAAGAATTTATATAATGAATTAAATAAAATAAATTGGATCTCTTATAAAAAAAGTTTTTATATTTCTTTATTAGTAATATTAATTTCTTTATTTTTATCTATATTTATGTTTGGTATAGATATTTTATTAATTTATATTATATCTATAATTTATAATTTTAAAAAAATTAAATGAATATTGAATCTAAAAAATGGTATGTTATACAAGTTTTTTCTGGATCTGAAAATAAAGTTTTAAAATATATAAAAAATTATATAAAAATATATGATTTATATAATTATTATGATGATATAATTATACCTAAAGAAGAAATTATAGAAATTAAATCTGGAAATAAAAAAAAAAGTGAAAGAAAATTTTTTCCTGGATATATATTAATAAAAATGATAATTAATGATAATACATTAAATTTTATAAAAAAAGTTCCTAATGTTATAGGTTTTTTGGGTTATTATAACAAACCTTCTTATATAAAAGAAAATGAAATTAATTTAATTTTTGATAAAATAAATAAATCTAATAAAGATCCTAAACCTAAAATTACTTTTAATTTAGGAGAAAAAATAAGAGTTAATGATGGTCCTTTTTCTGATTTTTATGGTATAGTAGAAAGTATTGATTATATTAAAAATAGATTAATTGTTTCTATACTTATATTCGGTAGACCTACTCCTGTTGAATTAAATTTTAATCAAGTAGAAATAAATTAATTTAATAAAAATAAAATATAAAATGAAAAATAAAATAGACTTTTATATAAAATTTCAAATTCCTTCTCAAGAAGCTAGTCCAAATCCTTCTATAGGATCTGTATTAGGTCAAAGAGGTATAAATATTATTGAATTTTGTAAAGATTTTAATGATAAAACTAAAAACATTGAAAAAGGATTATTAATTTCTGTTATAGTAAATATTTATTCAGATAAAACTTTTTTATTATCTATAAAATCTCCTGTTACATCTTTTTTATTAAAAAAAGAATTAAATATTAATTTAGGATCTAAAAATCCAGGTAAAGATTTTATAGGGTCTATAAGTATGGATAAAATAAATAATATATCTAATTTAAAATTTAAATATATGAATGGATATGATATTGATTCTATAAATAAATCTATAATAGGAACCGCTAAATCTATGGGTATAAAAATAATAAATGATTAATATTATTAAAATTTAATTAAATATTACAAATATATTAATTAAACAAATTATAATATATAAATAAATAAAATAATTTAATTAAATATAATGAAAATAAAAAATATTGAATATAAAAAAAATATAGTATTAAATCTAAATGAATTATTAAAACATAAAATTTTATCTTTGATATTAATTAATCCTACTTATTTAAGTTTTAATGACTTAATATATATTAGAAAAAATGTTATTAGTAAAAAATTAAATTTATTTATGATAAAAAATTCTTTACTTAAAAAATCAATAGTAAATACTAAATTTAATTTTATAGAAAAATATGCTAATGGACCAAATATGATTTTATATTTTTATGAATATAATATAATTGATTATGTAAAAAAAATAATTTCTTTTTTTAAAAATAAAAATTTAAATAATATAAAATTAATATTTGTTGAAAATAGAATTTTTGTTGAATCTAAAATAGATTATTTACATAATTTAATATCATTTGAAAATTCTATAAAAAAAATTATATTTATTTTAAATAAAATATCTATAATTAACTTATTAAAAATTTTTAATTTTATAAAAAAAATAAAACATGAAGAGGAAATTTAAATGTCTATAACAAAAGAACAAATAATAGAAGAAATTTCAAAAATGTCATTAATTGAAATTAATGAATTTATATCTATGATAGAAACAAAATTTAATATAAAAAATGATTTATATAAAGAAAATCAAGATACTAATAATGATAAATTAAAAATTAAAGATGAATTTAATATTATATTAAAATCTATAGGAGAAAATAAAATATCTGTTATAAAAGTTATTAGATCAATATTAAATTTAGATTTAAAAGAATCTAAAAAATTAGTTGAATCATGTCCTGTTACTTTAAAAGAAAAATTAAAGGAATCTGAAATAAATAATATTAAAGAACTATTAGAAAACGCCGGAGCGACTATAGAAATACAATAATTTATATTATTAAGTTAACTTATTTATTTAATAGAGGAAAAATTAATGTCTAATTTAAATAATAGAATAAGAAAAGATTTTAGTAAATTTAATAATATATTAAATATTCCTAATTTACTTTCTATACAAAGAGAATCTTATGATAAATTTATAGGTATAAATAATAAATTAGATTCTGGTATTAGTAATATTTTTAATTTTATATTTCCAATAAGTAGTTATGATAATAATACTGTATTAAAATATAATGATTTTTATATAGAAAATTCAATATATGATATACAAGAATGTATAAATAGAAATATAACATATTCTTTTTCTTTAAAATCTAAATTAAGTTTATTTATAAATAATTCCTTGATTAAAGAACAAGATACATATATATCTTATATTCCTATAATGACTGAAAATTGTTCATTTATAATAAATGGTATAGAAAAAGTTATAGTTTCTCAATTACATAGAAGTCCTGGTGTTTTTTTTGATATAGATAAAGAAAAAAGTAATATTTATAATAAAAATATATATAATGCAAAAATAATACCATATAGAGGATCTTGGATAGATTTTGAATTTGATTATAAAGATAATTTATTTATGAGAATAGATAAAAAGAAAAAATTTCCTGTAACACTTATATTACATGCATTTGAATGTTCTAATGAAGAAATATTAAATTTTTTTTTTGAAAAAACAATTTTAGACATTAATAATAATTGTATTTCTATTAATATAGATTTTAATGTAATATTAAATTCTATTATAGATTTTGACATATATAAAGATAATATTTTATATATAAAAAATGGAAAAAATATATCTAATAATGATATAGAATTATTAATTAAAAATAATATATATAAAACAGATGTTGATTTTAATTATATATTTGGAAAAATATTATATAAAAATTATTATAATGAACATGATGAATTATTATTAAGTAGTAATACACTAATAGATAAAAATGTTATAGAAATTATAAAAAAAAATAATATAAAAAATATAGAAATTTTATATGATAAATATGATAATATTTGTATATCTAATACTATTAGAATAGATAGTACTTATGATTATAATAGTTCTGTTATAGAGTTATTTAAAATATTAAAATCTGGAGAATCATCTAATATAGAATCGGCAAAATCTTTATTTAAATCTATATTTTTTTCAAATAGTAAATATGATTTATCTAATATAGGAAGAATGAAACTAAATAAATCTTTATTAAATAATAATGATAATAATAATTTATATATAACAAAATACGATATTATAAATATATTAAAAAAATTAATAAATATAAAAAATAATAAAGATTGTATAGATGATATAGATAGTTTAGGAAATAGAAGAGTAAAATTAGTAGGAGAAATGATAGAAAATCAATTTAAATTAGGTTTAATAAAAGTAAGAAAATCTATAAAAGAAAAATTATCATTAGAAAATATAAAAAGTTTAAATTTTCAAGATATTATAAATTCTAAACAAATAACATCAGTAATAAAAGAATTTTTTAATTTAAATCAACTATCACAATTTATGGATCAAAACAATCCATTATCTGAAATAACTCATAAAAGAAGAATATCAGCTTTAGGACCTGGTGGTTTAACAAGAGAAAGAGCTGGATTTGAAGTAAGAGATGTTCATAATACACATTATGGAAGATTATGTCCAATAGAAACTCCAGAAGGACCAAATATAGGATTAATAAACTCTTTATCTATATATTCTAGAGTTAATAAATATGGATTTTTAGAAACTCCATATAGAGTTGTTAATAATAATAAAATTACTAATGAAATACATTATTTATCTGCTATAGAAGAATATAACTTTATAATAGCTCAAGCATTAACAAGATTAGATAAAAATAATAATTTTGTAGATGAATTAATAATATGTAGAAATAAAGGTGAATTTAAATTATTTAATAAAAATTTAATAAATTATATTGATATATCACCTAAACAAATAGTTTCTGTTGGATCTTCATTAATTCCATTTTTAGAACATGATGACGCAAATAGAGCATTAATGGGAGCTAATATGCAAAGACAAGCTGTTCCTACTATAAAACCAGATTCTCCTATAATAGGAACTGGAATGGAAAAAATAGTTGCTCGTGATTCAGGATCTTTAATAATAGCAAAAAGAGGTGGTAAAATAATATATTTAGATTATTCTATAATAATAATAGAAGTTAATGATTCTGAAATTATTGATGAAAAATCTAATATTGATATATATAATTTAAAAAAATTTATAAAATCAAATCAAAATACTTGTATAAATAATACTGTAATTGTTTCTTTAAATGATATTGTTAATAAAAATGATGTTTTAGCTGATGGATCTTCTACTAGTTTAGGAGAATTAGCTTTAGGTCAAAATGTTAGAGTAGCTTTTATGTCTTATAATGGATATAATTTTGAAGATTCTATACTTATATCTGAAAAATTAGTTTATGATAATAAATTTAGTAGTATACATATTCAAGAATTAATTTGTATATCTAGAGATACAAAATTAGGACCAGAAGAAATAACTTCAGATATACCAAATGTTAATGATTTATCTTTATCAAAACTTGATGAATCTGGAATTGTTTATATAGGAGCTAATATTTCTGAAGGTGATATTTTAGTTGGTAAAATTACTCCAAAAGAAGAAACTCAATTAACTCCAGAAGAAAAATTATTAAAAGCTATCTTTGGAGAAAAATCTTCTAATGTTAAAGATTCATCATTAAGAGTTCCAAATGGAATGTTTGGTACAGTAATAGATGTTCAAATATTCAATAGAGAAGGAATTAAAAAAGATAAAAGATCTATCAGTATAGAACATACTAAAATTAAAAATAAAGAAAAAGATTTATTAGAAGAAAAAAATATTATAAAATTAGGAATAATAAATAAAATAAATCATTTAATAGAGTATTTAAATATAAATTTAGATAAAATATCTATAAATAATATACAAATTAATATTGATAATATAGATGAAAATTTAAGTACTAATCATAATATTTTATATAATTTAATTAAAAAATTTAATTCTTTAGAAAAAGAATATAATGATAAATTAGATTTATTCTGTTTAAAAATTAATAAAAAAACTGAATTATCTCCTGGTATTATAAAAATAGTTAAAATATATATAGCTATAAAAAGACATATACAAGTTGGAGATAAAATGTCTGGTAGACATGGAAATAAAGGTGTTGTATCTAAAATAAATCCTATAGAAGATATGCCATATGATTCTGATGGAAATATAGTAGATATAGTACTTAATCCTTTAGGTGTTCCTTCAAGAATGAATATAGGTCAAATTTTAGAAGCACATTTAGGGTTAGCTGCTAAAAAAATAGGAGAAAATATAGATAAACTTTTAAAATTAGAAAATAATTTTTTAAAATTAAAAGAGTATATTAAATCTGTTTATTCTATAGGAAACGATATTAATCAAAAAATTAATTTTGATAATTATTCTTATAATGAATTTTTAAATTTTGCTAAAAGTATTACTTCTGGAATATATATATCTACTCCAGTATTTGATGGTGCTAATCAAAATGAAATAAAAAATATGTTAGAAATATCTAATATTTCTAAATCTGGACAATTAGTATTATTTAATGGATGTAACGGTGAAAAATTTGATCGTAAAATAACTGTTGGTTATATTTATATGATGAAGTTAAATCATTTAGTTGATGATAAAATGCATGCTAGATCTACTGGTTCATATAGTTTAATAACTCAACAACCATTAGGAGGAAAATCTCAGTTTGGAGGTCAAAGATTTGGAGAAATGGAAGTTTGGGCATTAGAAGCTTATGGTGCTGCATATACATTACAAGAAATGTTAACTGTTAAATCTGATGATGTTAATGGACGTATAAATATGTATAAAAATATAATAAATAATAATTATAATATAAAATTCAACATACCTGAATCATTTAATGTTCTTTTTAAAGAAATAAGATCATTAGGAATTAATATTGAATTATGTGAATAAATATAACTATAATTTTATATAGGAATTTTTTATGAATAAAAAAAATAATTTATCTGAAAATGAAAAATTTCTAGAAAATTTTAATTCTATTAAAATTTCATTAGCTTCTCCCGAAATAATTAAATCTTGGTCATATGGTGAAGTAAAAAAACCAGAAACTATTAATTACAGAACATTTAAACCAGAAAGAGATGGATTATTTTGTGCAAAAATATTTGGCCCTATAAAAGATTATGAATGTATATGTGGTAAATATAGAAGAATAAAATTTAAAGGAATAGTATGTGAAAAATGTGGTGTTGAAATAACTAAATCTAAAGTTAGAAGAAATAGAATGGGACATATAGAATTATCTTCTCCAGTAGTTCATATATGGTTTTTAAAATCTTTACCATCTAAAATAGGACTATTATTAAATATAAGTTTAAAAGATATAGAAAAAGTATTATATTTTGAATCTTATATAGTTATTGATAATACTTCTACATCATTAAAATTGAATCAAATAATAAGTGAAGATCAATATATTGAATATATAGAAAAATATGGAGATTCTTTTAAAGTTAAAATAGGAGCTGAAGCTATTCAATATTTATTAAAAAATTTTGATTTAAATAAAAATTATAAATTATTAATTGAAGAATTAAAAAATTCTAATTCAAATATAAAACAAAATAAAATATTTAAAAGATTAAAATTAATAGAATCATTTATTAATTCTAAAAATAAACCAGAATGGATGATAATGACAGTTATTCCTGTATTACCTCCTGATTTAAGACCACTAGTTCCATTAGATGGAGGTCGTTTTGCAACATCTGATTTAAATGATTTATATAGAAGAGTTATAAATAGAAATAATAGATTGAAAAGATTAATTAGTATAGATGCTCCAGATATAATAATTAAAAATGAAAAAAGAATGTTACAAGAATCTGTAGATGCATTATTTGATAATGGAAAAAAAAATAAAATGATAACAACTGGTATTAATAAAAGACCATTAAAATCTTTATCTGATATGATAAAAGGTAAACAAGGAAGATTTAGACAAAATTTATTAGGTAAAAGGGTAGATTATTCTGGTAGATCTGTTATAACAGTTGGTCCTTATTTAAAAATAGATCAATGCGGACTTCCTAAAAAAATGGCTTTAGAATTATTTAAACCATTCATATATGGAAAATTAAACTTAAATAATTCATTTACTATTAAAACAGCAAAAAAAATGGTTGATAATGAAGATCCTTTAGTATTAGATATACTATCTGAAATAATAAAAGATCATCCTATTCTTTTAAATAGAGCTCCTACTTTACATAGATTAGGTATTCAATCTTTTAAACCTATTTTAATAGAAGGTAAATCAATACAATTACATCCATTAGTTTGTGCTGCATATAATGCAGATTTTGATGGTGATCAAATGGCTATACATATACCTTTAACTTTAGAATCAAAAAATGAAGCTAAATTTATAATGATGTCTACTAATAATATATTATCTCCTGCTAATGGAGATCCTGTTATAGTTCCTTCTCAAGATATAATATTAGGATTATATTATATGACTATAAGTTATAATGATGAAGAAGAAAATAATTTTATATTTTCTTCTGTAGAAGAAGTAGAAAAAGCTTATTCTTTAAATTTTGTAAAATTGCATTCTAAAGTAAAAGTAAGAATAACTGAAAATAGAATAAAAAATAATAAGTATTTTTATAAAACATTTATTGTAAATACTACTGTTGGAAGATCTATATTATGGACAATTTTTCCTAAAGAATTAAGTTTTTCTTTAATTAATAAAAATTTAAATAAAAAAAATATATTAGATATTATAAATATAAGTTATATAAAATTAGGAATAAAAAAAACTATAGAATTTATAGATAAAATAATGCGTATTGGATTTGATTATTCTACTAAATCTGGTATTTCTGTAGGAATAGATGATTTAATAATACCTAATAATAAATATAAAATAATTAAAAATTCTGAATTAGAAGTATTAGATATACAAAAACAATATGAATCTGGATTAATAACTCAAGAAGAAAAATATAATAAAGTAATAGATATATGGTCAAAAGCAAGCGATAATATTACTAATTCTATGATGAAATCACTATCTAATATTAGTATAGATTCAAATAATAATAAACATATAAATAGTATATTTATAATGTATGATTCTGGTGCTAGAGGATCTTCTATGCAAATACGTCAATTATCAGGTATGAGAGGATTAATGATAAAACCAGATGGATCTATAATAGAAACTCCTATAAAAGCAAATTTTAAAGAAGGATTAAATGTAATTGAATACTTTATTTCTACACATGGAGCTAGAAAAGGATTAGCTGATACAGCTCTTAAAACAGCTAACTCAGGTTATTTAACTAGAAGATTAGTTGATGTATCTCAAGATTTAGTTGTAACAGAATATGATTGTAATTCAAATGATGGAATATATATTTATTTAAAAATGGAAGATAATGAATATAATATAGAATCTTTAAAAGAAAAAATTTTAGGAAGAACAATATCTGAAAATATAGTTTCTAAAAAAAATAAAATAATAATAAAAAGTAATTCATTAATAAATGAAAAAAATTTTTCCATTTTAGAAAAAAATTTAATTGATAAAATAAAAATAAGATCTGTTATAACATGTGAAACTATTTATGGAGTATGTTCTAAATGTTATGGTTTTGATTTATCAAAAGGTAAATTAATAAATATAGGTGAAGCTGTAGGAATTATAGCTGCGCAATCTATAGGAGAACCTGGAACTCAATTAACAATGAGAACATTTCATATAGGTGGAGCAGCGTCATCTAAATATTCACCAAGATCTAGTATAAAATCTAAAAATAATGGTATTCTTGATTTAAGTGGTAGTAAATTTGTAATTAATAGTGATAATAAAATATTAATAATATCAAATAATTCTGAAGTAAAAATATTAGATAATAATAAAGTTATTAAAGAAATATATAAAGTTCCATATGGTTCTTTAATACATATTAATGATGGTTTTTGTGTTAAAAGTAATGAATTAATAGCTACTTGGGATCCTTATATATTACCTATAATAACAGAAATAAATGGATCATTAGAATTTATAAATGTAATAGAAAATATTACTATGTCATATCAATTAGATGAAATAACTGGATTATATTATATTTCAATATTAGATATTTCTGAAAGACCTAATTCTGGAAAAAATATTATTCCAATAATAAAAGTAGTTGGAGATAATGTAAGTAATAAATATTTTTTACCAGAAAAATCAATTATACAACTAGAAAATAATTCTAAAGTATATTGTGGTGATATTTTAGCTAAAGTACCGAAAAAAAGTGATTTTATAAAAGATATTACAGGTGGATTGCCTAAAATTTCTGATTTATTTGAGGCAAGAAAACCAAAAGATCCAGCTATTTTAGCAGAAATGTCAGGAATTATATACATAGATAAAAATTCTAATAAAAATAAAAAAAAAATAATAATAAAATCTATTGATGATAAAAATAAATATTGTGAAATAAGTATATCAAAACATAAACAATTGAATGTATTTGATGGTGAATTAGTAAACAAAGGAGACATAATATTAAATGGTCAAGTATCATTATATGATATTCTTAAATTAAAAGGTATAAATGAAATTACAACACATATAATAAATGAAGTTCAAAATATATATAAATTACAAGGTGTAAAAATAAATAATAAACATATAGAAATTATAATAAAACAAATGTTAAGAAAAGTTTGTATAATAAATCCTGGTGATTCTAATTTTTTATATGGAGATAAAGTTGATTTATCTATTGTAAAAAAAATAAATAATAATTTAGAAAAAAATAATAAAAATAAAATAATTTATGAATATAATTTATTAGGAATTACAAAAGCATCTTTATTAACAGATTCATTTATATCATCAGCTTCATTTCAAGAAACTACAAAAATATTAACTGATGCTGCTGTTTTAAATAAAATAGATAATCTTAAAGGATTAAAAGAAAATGTTATAGTTGGTAGATTAATACCAGCAGGTACTGGATTTTTAAAATATAATAAAAATAAATAATAATTTTATATTTTATTTATAAAATATTTATTTTATAAATAAATATTTTATAGTATATTATATTAATTATAAATTAATTATAAATAAAATTATTTTATGGTTACTATAAATCAATTAATTAAAAATAAAAGAAAATCAAAAATATATAAAAGTAATGTTCCAGCTTTATTAAAATGTCCTCAAAAAAGAGGGGTATGTACAAAAGTATATACAGTAACTCCTAAAAAACCTAATTCTGCATTAAGAAAAGTTTGTAGAGTTAAATTAACTAATGGTTTTGAAGTTACAGCATATATTGGTGGAGAAGGTCATAATTTACAAGAACATTCTATAATTTTAATAGAAGGAGGAAGAGTAAAAGATTTACCTGGAGTTAGATATCATGTAATTAGAGGTACTTTAGATTGTTCAGGTGTTAAAAATAGAAAAAATAGTAGATCTAAATATGGAACAAAACGTTAATAAATAATATTATAATTATGTCTCGTAAATCAGTTTTTAATAAAAAAAGTATACTTCCTGATATAAAATTTAATTCTATTTTAGTATCTAAATTTATAAATTTAGTAATGATTAGTGGAAAAAAAACATTAGCTGAAAGTATAGTATATTATGCATTAGATGTATTATCTAATAATACTAATAAATCTCATTTAGAATCATTAGAAAATGTACTAAATAATGTTAGACCAGTTATAGAAGTTAAATCTAGAAAAATTGGAGGATCTATTTATCAAATTCCTATAGAAGTTAAATTAGATAGAGGAAATACTTTAGCAATAAGATGGATAATATCATTTGCAAAAAAAAGAAATGAAAAATTTAATATAAAAATTAAATTATCAAATGAATTATTAGATGCTTTAAATAATAAAGGATTATCAATAAAAAAAAGAAATGAAATTTATAAAATAGCAAATGCAAATAAAGCTTTTGCTCATTATAGGTGGTAAAATGTTAAAAAATACTTTAATTGAAAATTATAGAAATATAGGTATAAGTGCTCATATAGATGCAGGTAAAACAACTGTTACAGAAAGGATACTATTTTATACTGGTATAAATAGAAAAATAGGTGAAGTTCATCATGGTTGTGCAACTATGGATTGGATGATCCAAGAACAAGAAAGAGGAATAACTATAACATCTGCTGCAACTACTTGTTTTTGGACAGGTATGTTAAATCAGTTTAAATCTCATAGAATTAATATCATAGATACTCCAGGACATGTAGATTTTACAATAGAAGTTGAAAGATCTATGAGAGTACTAGATGGCGCTATTATGGTATATTGTGCTGTTGGTGGTGTTCAACCACAATCCGAAACTGTTTGGAAACAAGTTAATAAATATTCGATACCTAGAATAGCTTTTGTAAATAAAATGGATAGAATTGGTGCTAATTATTTTAATGTTGTAGATCAAATAAAAAACAAATTAAATACTATTACTTTACCTATACAAATACCAATAGGATTAGAAGATAAATTTGTTGGTGTTATAGATTTAATAAAAATGAAATCTATTTATTGGAATGATTCAGATCAAGGATTAAGTTTTACATATTCTGAAATACCAAATAAATTAAAAGATATATCATATGAATTAAATAAAAATATAATTGAACATTCTGCTGAATCATCTGAAAAATTATTAGATTTATATTTTAAAAAAGGATATTTAAATGAAATTGAAATAAAATCTGGATTAAAAAAAAGAGTTATAAATAATGATATAACATTAGTTATTTGTGGATCTGCTTTTAAAAATAAAGGTATTCAACCTATATTAGATTGTATAATAGATTATCTTCCATCTCCAAATGAAATAAAAAATATAAAAGGATATTCAAATTCAAAATATAATATTATAGAAGAAAGAGTTCCTAATGATAATTCTCCATTTTCTGCTTTAGCATTTAAAATTTTATCTGATCCTTTTGTTGGAAATTTAACATTTTTTAGAGTTTATTCAGGTAAAATTAAATCTGGTGATTATATTCTAAATTCAACTAAAAATATAAAAGAAAGAATAGGAAGAATAGTTCAAATGCATGCAAATAAAAAAGAAGAAATAAAAGAAGTTAAATCTGGTGATATAGCTGCTGCAATAGGATTAAAAAACATTAATACTGGAGATACATTATGTGATATAAATAATCCTATAATATTAGAAAAAATTGATTTTCCAGAACCAGTAATTTTTATAGCTATAGAACCAAAAACTAAATCTGATCAAAAAAAAATGAGTATAGCATTAAATAAATTAACTAAAGAAGATCCTTCTTTTAAAGCAAAAATAAATGAAGAAACCGGTCAAACAATAATATCAGGTATGGGAGAATTACATTTAGAAATATTAGTAGATAGAATGAAAAGAGAATTTGATGTGGAAGCTAATATAGGTAAACCTCAAGTTGCTTATAGAGAAACAATTAAAAGTACTGTTAATCAAGAAGGTAAATATATAAGACAAACTGGGGGTAGAGGACAATATGGTCATGTATGGTTAAAAATAGAACCAAACAATTCATCAAATTATGAATTTGTTGACAAAATAGTTGGAGGTTCTATACCTAAAGAATATTTATCAGCTATAAATAAAGGAATTCAAGAACAAATGAAAAATGGTATATTATATGGATATCCTATAGTTAATATAAAAGTTACTTGTTATGACGGATCATATCATGAAGTGGATTCTTCTGAAATAGCATTTAAAATAGCTAGTTCAATAGCATTTAAGGAAGCATTTTTAAAAGCAAATCCTATTTTATTAGAACCAATAATGAAAGTTGAGATTGAAACTCCTGAAGAATATATAGGAGATGTAATAGGTGATTTAAATAAAAAAAGAAGTATTATAGATGATGTAATTAATATAGATTTAAATAGTAAAAAAATAATATCGTATACTCCTTTATCTGAGATGTTTGGTTATGCAACAGAATTAAGGTCAAAAACTCAAGGTAAAGCTTTTTATTCTATGAAATTTTTTAATTATAAAGAAATTCCTTTAAATATTTCAAATAAAATAATAAATAATTAAAATAGTTAATTTATATAAATGATGTTATAATATAATTAATTATAAAATTACATTTGTGAATTTTATCTATGATTAATAATAAAATACGTATTAAATTAAAATCTTTTGATTTTTATTTAATAAATAAATCATCTATGGATATAATTAATACTGTTAAAAGAACTGGATCTTTAATTCGTGGACCTGTACCTTTACCTACAAAAATAGAAAAATTTACTATATTAATTTCTCCTAATATTGATAAAAATGCAAGAGATCAATATGAAATTCGTACTTATAAAAGATTAATAGATATAATTAATCCAACTAATAAAACAGTAGACTCTCTTATGTATTTAAATTTAGATGCAGGAGTGGATGTTAGAATAATATCTAATTTATAATTTATATGAAATATATAATTGGTAAAAAAGCTGGAATGAGTAGATTATTTTTAGAAAATGGATCTTCTATACCAGTAACTTTAATTTATTTAATAGATAATTATATTATTGATATTTATAATAATATTAATAATATTAGTAAATTAAAAATAACTATTAAATCAAATAATAATAAAATAAATAAATCTATTTTAGGAGTATTTAAAAAAAATAATATTAAAGTAAATAAAATATGGGAATTTAATAATTTTAATAAATATAAAAATTCTGATATAGGAAATAAAATAGATATTTCTTTTTTAAAAGATATTAAAAAAGTAGATATAACTGGATATTCTAAGGGTAAAGGATTTTCTGGAGTTATAAAAAGATGGAATTTTAAATCTCAAGATTCTACTCATGGTAATTCTTTATCACATAGAGCTCCTGGTTCTATAGGGCAAAATCAAAGTCCTGGAAGAGTATTTAAAAATAAAAAAATGTCAGGTCATTATGGATGTGTTAAAGTTACAACTAAAAATTTAAAAATTATTGATTTTAATATTAATAATAAAATTTTGGTTATAAAGGGATCATGTTCTGGATTAATAGGAAGTAATTTAATAATTAAATCTATATAAATTAATGGAACTAAGTATTAATGACGATAAATATAATATAAGTTTACTTGATACTGTTTTTAATATAAAATTTAATGAATCTTTAATACATCAAGTTTTTACTTCTTATAAATTAAATTCTAAGAAAGGAACTAAATTTAATAAGAATAGATCTAATGTATCTGGTTCAAATAAAAAACCTTGGAAACAAAAAGGTACTGGAAAAGCTAGATCTGGAAGTAAAAAAAGTCCTATATGGAGATCTGGTGGTGTAACTTTTGGAAGTCAATTTATTTCGTATAAAAAAAAAATAAATAAAAAAATGTATAATTTAGCATGTAAATCTATTTTATCAGAATTTATTCGTAATAATAATATTTTAGTTTTTAATAATTTCTCAATAGAAATTTCTAAAACAAAATTATTAATTGAAAAATTAAAAAATTTAAATATAAATAATAATGTTATAATAATAACTCATTTTAAAGATATCAATTTAATAAGAGCATCTAATAATTTATATAAAGTAAATATAGAATATATACCAAATATTAATATATTAAATGTAATTAATTTTAGTAAAATAATAATTACAACAGAATCAATTAAATACTTAGAAAAAATATTATCATGAATTTATGTAAATATTTTGAATGTATAAAATCTATACATTTATCTAAAAAAAGTAAATTTTTAGAAAAATATAATATTTTAGTTTTAAAAATAGATAAAAATTTTACTAAAAATGATATAAAAAAATCTATATTAAATATTTTTAAAATAAAGGTTAAAAAAATAAATATATTAAAAACAAAAAAAAAAATAAAAAGAAATAATAATAATGTTGGATATACCAAAATATATAAAAAAGCATTTATTTTTTTAAATAAAAATGAATATATAAATATAAATAAATTAGAAGATAAATTATATGACATTAATAAAGTATAAACCTACATCTCCAGGAATTCGTCATATGGTTAGATTAAAAAATAAAGAACTATATAAAGGAAGACCTATAAAAAGATTAACAAAAATTTTAAACAAAACTGGAGGACGTAATAATAAAGGTAGAATAACTACTAGACATATAGGAGGTCGTCATAAAAGATTTTATAGAATTATAGATTTTAAAAGAATAGATACAAATGGAATAGTAAGTAGATTTGAATATGATCCAAATAGATCATCAAATATAGCTTTAATAGTTAATAATAATATTAAAAAATATATATTATTACCAAAAGGATTAAAAATAGGAGATAAAATAGAATCTAATGGTACATCTACATCTGTAGGTAGTAGTTTATTAATAAGAGATATTCCTGTAGGAAGTAAAATACATAATATTGAATTTAATCCTGGTAAAGGAGGTAAGATATCTAGATCAGCTGGATGTTATTCTTCTTTAATATCAAAAAGTAAAAAATATGCTATTTTAAGACTAAAATCTGGTGAAATAAGAAATATAAATTTAAATTGTAGAGCAACAATAGGAGAAGTTGGTAATTCAGAAAAAGTATTAATATCTTTAGGTAAAGCTGGATCTAATAGATGGAAAGGAGTTAGACCAACTGTTAGAGGAACTGCTATGAATCCTATAGATCATCCTCATGGTGGAGGTGAAGGTAAAAATTTTGGTAAACATCCGGTTACTCCTTGGGGAAAATATACAAAAGGTAAAAAAACAAGAAATAATAAACTAACTGATAAATTAATAATAAAAGCAAGAAATAAATAATAATTATGTCTAGATCTTTAAAAAAAGGACCATTTATTGATATAAGTTTATTAAAAAAAATTGAAAAGTCTTTAAAAAATAAAGATAATAAACCTATAAAAACTTGGTCTAGATGTTCTACTATTTTTCCAAATATGGTAGGATTAACAATTTTAGTTCATAATGGTAAAAAACATATACCTGTATTTATATCTAATGATATGGTTGGTCATAAATTAGGTGAGTTTTCACCTACTAGAACATTTAATGGACATGTATTAAATAAAGAAAAATAATATATGAAAATTATTGCTAAAGGTATTAATATAAGAATTTCAAACAAAAAATTAAAAAATATATCTAATTTTATTTCTAATAAAAAAGTTTCTTATGTTTTAAATTATTTAACATTCGTATCAAATAAATCTTCTTTTATATTAAAAAAAATTATTAATTCTGCTATTTCTAATGCAGAACATAATTTTGGATTAGATATAGATAATTTAAAAATATTAAGTATTTATATAAATAAAGGTCGTTCATTAAAAAGAGTTTCTTTTAGAGCAAAAGGTAAATTAGATAATATTATAAAACGTTCAAGTAATATAACTGTTATTTTATCTAATAATTATTAAATAATAAAATATGGGTCAAAAAGTAGATCCTAATATTTTTCGTTTAGGTATAATAAAAAATTGGAATTCTATATGGATTTTCGATAAAAAAGAATTTGTAAAAAATTTACATAATGATTTTTTAATTAGAAAATATATAGAAAATAAACTTAGTAAATCTATGATATCTAATATATTAATAGAAAGATTATCTAATTCTATTAATATATATATACATACATCTAAACCAGGAACTATAATAGGTAAAAAAGGAGAATATATTGATGAATTAAAAAAAGATATATACAAAATTTCTAATTTATCGATAATAAAAATAAATATAGTAGAAGTAAAAAAACCAAATTTAAATGCTAAATTAGTTGCTAAAAATATAGCATATCAAATAGAGAAAAGAATTTCATTTAAAAAAGTAATAAAAAAATTTATTCAGTTAATTATTAAGTCTGGTGCTAAAGGAGTAAAAATTAAAATTAGTGGTAGATTAGGGGGTTCAGAAATAGCAAGAACTGAATGGTATAAAGAAGGTAGAATACCATTACATACAATAAGAGCTGATATAGATTATGATTTATCTTTATCTAAAACTACATATGGTATAATAGGAGTTAAAGTTTGGATATTTAAAGGTGAAATATTTAAATAAAATATGTTAATTATTAATATAATTAATCTGTATATATATTTTTTATAATTATGTTACAACCTAAAAGTACTAAATTTAGAAAAATGCAAAAAGGTAGAAATACTGGTTTTATAATTGATTCAAAAATTAGTTTTGGTTTATTTGGATTAATATCAATAAGTAGAGGTTTTATTTCTTCTGCACAAATAGAATCTGCTCGTAAAGCAATATCTAAATCTATGAAAAGACAAGGAAAATTGTGGATAAGAATATTTCCTGATAAACCTTTAACAAAAAAACCTTTAGAAGTTAGAATGGGAAAGGGTAAAGGAAATGTAGAAAATTGGGTTTTTGTTACAAAACCAGGATGTATTTTATATGAAATAGATTATATTTCTGAAGAAGTAGCTAGAAAATCATTTAAATTAGCTTCAGATAAATTACCTGTAAAAACTTTATTTATTATAAAAAATAAATATATTTAAATTATATGTGTATAGATAATAAAGAATTATATAATAAATTAAATTTATTAATTTTTGAAAAATTTAAATTAAAAATTAAAATAAAAAATAATAATTTTAAAAAAAATCATCTTTTAAGAAAAATTAAAAAAGATATAGCAAAAATAAATACTTTAATTTCTATTAATAATAAAAAATAAAATAATGAACAATTCTAATAAAAAGGGAATTATAGGTAAAGTTATAAGTGATAGAATGAATAAATCTATAATTGTTAAAGTTGAAAAAAAAGTTAAACATAAACTTTATAAAAAATATATAAATAAAATTACTAAATTTTATGTTCATGATGAACTTAATTCTTGCAAAATAAATGATTTTGTTTTGATAAAAGAATCTAGACCTATATCTAAAATGAAATCTTGGATTTTTATAAAAAAAATATCTATTAATAATCCTATTAAATAATATGATTCAAGAAAGAACTATATTATTAGTATCTGATAATTCAGGTGCTAAAAAAGTTATGTGTATAAAAGTTTTAGGTGGATCAAAAAAAAAATATGCTTATGTAGGAGATATTATAAAAGTAACTGTTAAAGAAATTATTCCTAGAAGTAAAATTAAAAAAGGAGAAATATTTGATGCTGTTATAATAAGAACAAAAAAAAATATTCATAGATTAAATAAATCTTATATTAAATTTGATAGTAATTCTTGTGTATTAATAAATTCAACAAAAAATCCTATAGGTACTAGAATATTTGGACCTGTTACTAATGAGTTAAGATATAAAAATTTTTTAAAAATAGTTTCTTTAGCTCCTGAAGTAATATAATTTTTTAATTAATATTTTATTTTTTATGTCAAAAAAGATTAAAATTAATGATGATGTAATAGTTATAACTGGAAAATACAAAGGTAAAATTGGAAAAATTATTAAATTTGTAAATAATAATTATATAATAGTAGATAAAATTAATTTAGTTAAAAAAAGTGTTAAAATCTGTAATAATAATAATAAAAATTTTATTTTAAAAGAATCTAAAATAAATATTTCTAATGTAGCTTATTTTAATAAAGAAATTAATAAATTAGACAAGATTAAATTTCTTATTATTAATAATAAGAAATTTAGAATATTAAAATCAAATAATAAAATATTAGATAATTAAAATGAATGAATTATATAAACTATATAAAAATAAAATTATATATGAAATTAAAGATATAATGAATTATTCTTCTATAATGCAAGTACCTAAAATTGAAAAAATAACATTAAATATTGGTATAGGTGATGCATTTTATAATAAAAAACTTATGGATAATTCATTAAAAGAATTAGAAAAAATTTCTTGTCAAAAACCTATTATTACTAAATCTAAAAAATCAATATCTAATTTTAAAATAAGAAAAGGATATCCTATTGGATGTAAAGTAACATTAAGAAATAAAATTATGTGGATTTTTATATATAAATTAATTAATATAGCTATACCTAGAATAAGAGATTTTAGAGGTTTATCTTTTAAATCATTTGATAAAAATGGAAATTATAATATTGGTATAGATGAACAAATAATATTTCCAGAAATAGATTATAATTTAATAGATAAAATAAAGGGAATGGATATAAATATAAATATAAAATCTAGTTCTATAAATGAATCATTTTTATTATTAAAAAAATTAAATTTCCCATTTAAAGAAAATATAGATAATGGTAAATAATAAATGTCTAAAAAATCAGTTTTATTAAGAGAATATAAAAGAAAAATTATGGTTAATAAATTTTTTAATAAAAGAATGGAATTAAAAAAAAAAATAATTAGTAATTTATATTCTAAAATTGAAAAATGGAATTTTATATTAAAATTGCAAAAGTTTCCTAAAAATTCTATTATGTCTAGATTAAGAAATAGATGCATTAATACCGGTAGACCAAGAGGATTTATAAGAAGGTTTGGATTAAGTAGATTAGAATTAAGAAAATTAGCTGTTAAAGGATTTATACCTGGTTTAAAAAAATCAAGTTGGTAATTTATAAATTATAAAAGAAATAATATTATGAGCTTTCAAGATCCAATTTCAGATATGTTAACAATAATAAGAAATGGTCAAATTTCTAATAAAAAAAATGTAATTGTATATTTTTCTAAATTAAAAAATTCTATATTAGATGTATTAAAATATAATAATTTTATATCTGATACTAATATAAAAAAAATAAATAATAATAAATTTATAGAAATATATTTAAAATATATAAATAATATACCATATATAAATAAATTAAAAAGAATAAGTAAACCAAGTTTAAGAATTTTTTCTAAAAATAAAGATATAAATAAATTTAAAATTGAATACGGATTTTTAGTTGTTTCTACTTCTAAAGGAATAATGTTAGATACAGATTTAAGAAAAAATAATTTAGGTGGTGAAATAATGTTTTTTATATCTTAATAAATTAAATTTATGATTAAAAAAAAATATATAGATAATTTGTGTATAGATATACCTATTAATATTAATGTTAATATAACAAATAATATTTTAAATATTAGTGGAAATTTAGGTAATATTGATCTTAAGTTTAGTGATTTATTAATAATTAATATTATAGATAATAAAATAATATTAAAAAATAACACACTAAATCATAGATATAATAAAAATAATTCTTATATAAAAACAATTTTTTCTATTATAAAAAATAATATTTTTGGTGTTAATTTTGGTTATACTAAAAAATTAATTATAGTAGGAGTAGGATATAAATTTAATTTAAATAATGATTTACTAATTATAAATGCTGGTTTTTCTCATGAAATTAAATATAAATTTCCAAATAATATTAAAATAAATTTATTAAATAATAATGAAATAACTATATTTGGAATAGATAAACAAATTGTCGGTAAAATTGCTTCTATAATAAGAAATTATAAAAAACCAGAAGTTTATAAAGGTAAAGGAATACGTTATTGTAATGAAAAAATATTAATAAAACAATCTAATAAGAAAAAATAGTAATATGAAAAATAAAATAAATAAATCTTATAATTTAAAAATAAAAAATATTAGAAAAAAAATAAATAATATAAAATTAAATAGATTATTAATTTATAAAACTTCTAGACATATATATGCACAAATATTTTCTATAGAAAAAAATAATATAGAAGTTTATGCTTCTACAACTGAGAAAAGTATTAATAAATATTTAAAAAATAAAAATATATATACAGGAAATAAAGAGTCAGCTTGTTTTATAGGGAAAATAATTTCTGAAAGATCTATTAAAAATAATATATTTAAAGTTTTTTTAGATAAATCTGGATTTAGATTTCATGGTAAAATAAAATGTCTTGTTGAATCAGCTAGAAAAAATGGATTAATTATTTAAAATATAAATATATGAATAATTTTATTGAAAAACTAATTTGTATAAATAGAGTTTCTAAAACTGTTAAAGGAGGACGTATATTTAGTTTTACTGCATTAACAGTTATTGGAAATAATAATGGATCTGTAGGATATGGATATGGAAAATCTAAAGAAATTCCTGTTGCTATACAAAAATCTATAGAAAAAGCAAAAAATAATATTGTTAATATTATAATAAATAAAAAAACTATTTTATATAGATCTTATGGTAAATATTTATGCTCTAAAGTATTTATTAAACCTGCCTGTGAAGGAACTGGTATAATAGCAGGAAATGTAATAAGATCTATTTTTGAAGTATCCGGTATAAAAAATATATTTAGTAAAATATATGGTTCTACTAATCCAATTAATGTAGTTAAAGCTACAATTAATGCTATAAATAATATAAATTTAATTGACTTTATTAATAAAAATAGATTAAATAAATGATTTTTATATTAAAAATAAATAAATATATTTTAAAGTTAAAATGTTATGAAACTAAATAATATACATCCTTTAAAAAATTCAAAATTTAAAAGAAAAAGAATATGTAGAGGTATAGGTTCTGGAAATGGTAAAACCGGAGGTAGAGGACATAAAGGACAAAAATCTAGATCTGGATATAAAATAAATAAATTATTTCAAGGTGGTCAAACATCTATTTATAGAAGGTTACCTAAATTTGGTTTTAATAGAATTAAAAAAAATAAAATATTTGAATTGAAATTATCTAAACTTAATTTAATAAATGATATAAATATAAATATAAATATTTTAAAAGAAAAAAAACTTATAAAAAAGAATATTAATTTAATTAAGTTAATATTTGATTACAATATAAATAGAAAAATAATTTTAAAAAATATTTTATTTAGTAAAAATGTTTTAAAATCTATAGAAAACAATGGAGGATCAATAGAAATATAAATATTTTATAAAATATAATGAATAATTTTAATATATTTAAAATAAATGAAAATTTAATAGAATTAAAAAATAAAATTTTGATATTATTATTATATTTAATAATATTTAGAATCGGATCTTTTATACCTATTCCTAATATAAATACAAATATTATATTAAATAATATGTATAAAAAACAAGAAGGATATATTATAAATATGTTTAATTTATTTTCTGGTGGATCATTAAAAAGATTTTCTATATTTTCTTTAGGAATTATACCTTATATATCTTCTTCTATAATAATAGAAATATTATGTGTAATTTTTGATTATTTTAAAGAATTAAAATCAAATAATGAAAATAAATATAAAATAAATAAATATATTTATTTATGTACATTGTTTTTATCTTTATTACAATCATTTATTACTATTTTTAGTATACCTAATTTTTTTTACTTTAAAAATAATTCTAATAACGTTTTTAATTATAATAATATAATATTACAAATTATTAGTTTAACTACAGGAACAACATTTTTAATATGGTTAAGTAATAAAATAACATTAAATGGAATAGGTAATGGTACATCTATGATAATGTTTTCAGGAATTATATCAGATATTCCAGAGAATATTATAAATATATTTAATCAAATAAAAAATGGTTATATAAGTATTTATTCATTTATATTTACAATTATTTTATTATTTTTAATAATTAATTTTATAGTTTTTATAGAATGTGCACAAAAAAAAATAATTATAAATTTTTATAAAAAATATAATTATAAAGAAGAAATATTGAATATACAATATATATATCTTCCTATAAAAATAAATATTCTTGGAGTTACTCCTATAATATTTACATCAAGTTTTATGATATTATTATTATTATTAATAAATTATATTAAAAAAATACTAAAATATAATTTTTTATTAATAATTATAAATACTATTAATCCTAATACATTTATATATAATATTATATATATGTCTATTATATATTTATTTTGTAATATATATTCATTATTAATGTTTAATTGTAAAGATATTTCTAAAAATTTTAAAAAAATAGGTGCTTATATATATAAAATTAGACCAGGAAATCAAACATGTATTTATATAGAAGAAATAATTAATAAATTATCTTTAATTAATTCATTTTATGTAAATATTATATTTTTAATACCTAATTTGATGAAAAATATAATTAATTATCCAATTATATCAAATGGTACTTCTATATTAATAGTAACATCAGTTATATTAGATATAATATATAAAATGGAAGTTATAATAACTTCAAATAAATATAATTTAATTTTAAAAAAAATAAATATAAAAAATTAGTTAAATATAAATAAATATATATATACTTAAATATGAAAGTAAGAACTTCAGTAAAAATAATTTGTAAAAATTGTAAATTATTAAAAAGAAAGAATGTAATAAGAATTTATTGTAAATATCCTAAACATAAACAAAGACAAGGATAATTATGACAAGAATAGCAGGAGTTAATATTCCAAATAATAAATATATATATATATCATTAACTTATATATATGGTATAGGTTTTTCTTTATCTAAAAAAATATGTAAATGTTTAAATATAAATTTAAATACAAAAGTATCTGACTTATCAAATCAAAATATAGAAGATATAAAAAAGGAATTAAATAAATATATTATAGAAAATGATTTGAAAAGAATAAATTATTTTAATATAAAAAAATTGATAGATTTAGGATCTTATAGAGGTATAAGACATAAAAAACATCTTCCTGTAAGAGGACAAAGAACTAGAACAAATGCTAAAACATGTAAAAAATATTTAAAAGATAAAATAATAAAAAATAAATTTATTAAAAGTAAGGTATTAAATGAAAAACAAAAAAAACGTAAGTAAAAATAATAATATTCAAATATCAGAAGGTATTGCTTATATACATGTATCATTTAATAATACTATAATAACAATAACTGATTGTAATGGTAATGTTTTAAATTGGTGTACATCTGGTAGTTCTGGATTTAAAGGTTCTAAAAAATCTACACCATTTGCATCACAAATAACTTCTGAAAAATGTGTAGAAAAAGCAAAATCTAATTTTGGAATAAAATATTTATCTATAAGAATATCTGGACCAGGTCCAGGAAGAGAATCAGCAATTAGAGCATTATATAATTCTGGTATACATATAACTAGTATAATAGATATAACTCCTATACCACATAATGGTTGTAGGCCTCCAAAAAGAAGAAGAATATAAATATATGTCTAAATATATAGGACCAAAATTAAAATTAAGTAGAAGAGATAATTTTGATTTATCATTAAAATCCGGATGTAAATTAATAGAATCAAAATGTAAATTTAATAAAATACCTGGAGAAAATTTTAGTAAAAAATATAAATATTCAGATTATGGTATAAGATTAAGAGAAAAACAAAAATTAAAAAGAATATATGGGATTTTAGAAAAACAATTTTTAAATTATTATAAAAAATCTATTAATAAAAAAGAAAATACTGGTAACTATTTAATTAAATTATTAGAAAGTAGATTAGATAATATAGTATATAGAATGGGATTTGCATCAACAAGAAGAGAATCAAGACAAATAATAAATCATAAATTAGTATTAGTTAATGATAAAATAATTAATATTCCATCTTATCATGTTACTCCTAATACTATAATAAGATTACATAAAAAATTATTAAATAATCCTAAAATTATATTTTCTATAAATTTATTCAAAAATAAAGAAAAATTAGATTGGATAAATGTTAATATAAATAATTTATCTGGAGAATTTTTATATACACCTAATAGATTAGATATATTAAAAGATATAAATGAAAATTTAATTATTGAATTATATTCAAGATAAATAAATAGGGTAAATATGATTAAAAATTTATTAAAACCTAAGTTATATATAGAAAATATTGGTAATAACAAATCTAATATTATTATATATCCTTTAGAAAGAGGATTTGGTCATACTATAGGTAATTCATTAAGAAGAGTATTACTATCTTATATACCTGGATTTGCTATAACAGAAGTTGAAATAGAAGGTATTATTCATGAATATGAAGGTAAAAAAGGAGTTAAAGAAGATATAGTTAATATATTATTAAATATAAAAGATTTATCTATAGGAATAATAAATGAAGATATAGATAGTGAATTATTAGTAATAAATAAAAATGAAATAGGTCCTGTAACAGCAAATGATATTAAACCTAATAATAATATAAAAATATTTAATAAAGATCATATTATATGCAATATAACAAGTAATTTAATAAATTTAAATATTAATATGAAATTACAAAGAGGTATTGGATATAATCCATTTAATATTTTAAAAAAAAATAAAAATGATAATAATACTATTATAGGTAAATTATTTATAGATGCTAATTTTAACCCTATTAAAAAAGTATCTTATAATATAGAAGCTACTAGAGTAGAAAATAAAACAGATTTAGATAAATTAATTATATATTTAGAAACTAATGGATCAGTTGATTCTGAATATGTTATAAAAATGGCATCTAATATTTTAATAGATCAATTTAACGTTTTATTATTAAATAATAAAGATGAATTAATTGTAAAAAATGAAACAAATAATTATACTAACTCTAATAAATTAGATGATAAAATTTTATTAAAATCAATAGATGATTTAGAATTAACAATTAGATCCTTAAATTGTTTAAAATCAGAATCTATATTTTGTATAAAAGATTTAATTATAAAAAGTGAAGATGAATTATTAAAAATATCTAATTTAGGTAAAAAATCTTTATCTGAAATAAAAAATATATTAAATACTTTAAATTTAAAATTAGGAACAAAAATTTAATAAATTATGAGACATAAAAAATTTGGTAGACATCTAAATATTACTAGAAGTCACTATAAATCAATGTTTTTAAATATGTGTAATTCTTTAATTGAAAATAAAATTATAAAAACAACTTTAGATAAAGCTAAAGAATTAAGACATATTATAGAACCTATAATAAATAGATCTAAAATTAATAATTTACATAATAGGAGAATAATTTTAAATAAATTAAAAAATAAAAAAAATGTATTTTTACTTTTTAATAAAATAGCTCCTTTATATATTAATAGATTAGGAGGATATACAAGAATAATAAAGATTAATAATAGAAAAGGAGATAATTCTAAAATGTCTTTTATAGAATTAGTTGATAAAAATTTATTAATTTAATTTAATAAATTACCTATTTTAAATATTATATTATTTGAATTTATATAATTTTTTATATCTATTTTTTTTTTACTTGGAAATTGAATTACTTTTATCTGTATTATTCCTTCTTTTGTATTAACTCCCATACCGTCTTTATCTATATATAAAATTTCCCCTATTTTATAAAGATTTTTTTTAGTTGTTAAAATTTCTGCTTCCCATAATTTTATATAAATATTTTCGTAATAAAAATACGAACCATATATATAATTAGCTCTTATACAACGATCTATATTTATAGATGATAAATTCCAATTAATTTTTGTATCTATTTTTTTATTTATTTTTCTTGCATATTCATAATTATTATTATTTATTTGTTTTATTTCATTAATTTTTTCATTATTTATATATTTATGTAATAAATATATAATAGATTCACAACTAATATCTATTAATTTTTTTTCTAAACTCACATAGTTTTCTTTTTCAGAAATTTTACATTTTTTTTGAAATATTATATTACCTGAATCTAATTTAGAATTTATCTTTATTATTGTTATTCCAGATTCTTTTTCACCAGATATTATTTGCCAATATATTGGAAATGGACCTTTCCATTTAGGTAGTATAGAACAATGTATATTTATACATCCAAATTTTGGTATATTTATTATTGAATTTGGTATTAAATTTCCATAAGAAGCTATTATTATTAAATCTGGATTTGATTTTTTAATTATATTTATAATATTTTCATTTAAATTTCTTGATTGTAATATATTTATACCATTTTTAATTGAAAATAATTTAATTAAATTTATATAATTATTTTTATTAATTTTTAAATTATTATCTTTAGTTATTATATATAAAAATAAAAATTTATTAAATTTACATATATTTTCTAGTATTGATAATGAAAAATATGATGACCCAAAAAATATTATTTTAAGTTTATTATTCATTTTTTATAAAAATATTATTTATTTTTTTAATATCTTTTTCTGATGCATATTTTATAAATAGTATGCCATTTAAATGATCTATTTCATGTTGTATACATACTGATAGTAAATTATCGACTTCTAATGTATTAACTTCATTATTAATATTAGTAAATCTTATTAAAATTTCATTAAATCTTTTAGTTTTTAAAAAAATATTTGGAAATGATAAACATCCTTCTATAATTTCTATATTATTATTTTTATTTAAAATTATTGGATTAATTAAAATTAATGGATTATTTTTAGATTCAGATACATCTATAACTATAATTCTTTTATTTATGTTAACTTGAGTTGCTGATAATCCTATACCTTTATTATAATACATAGTATCTATCATATCTGATATTATTTTTTTTATATTTAAATTTATATTTTTTACTAATTTAGCTACTTTATTTAAATTTTTATTTGGATAAATTAATATATTTAATATTGTCATATATTTATAATTTAAATTATTATTATTTAATACATAATTATATTATATATGATATACTTTATTATATTAAATTAAATTTTTGTGAGCATATTATGAATGAATTTGTACTATTTGGAAATCCTGTTAAACATAGTAAATCATATATTATACATAAAATTTTTTCTAAACAAATTAATATTAACTATAAATATTATAATATTTGTGTAGAAAATAATGAATTTGAAAAAAAATTTTTTAATTTTTTTTCAAATAATGGTAATGGTGCTAATATAACAGTTCCATTTAAAGAGTATGTAGTAAAATATTGTAATTTATTAACTAATAGATCTTTAATTTCAAACTCAGTTAATGTTATAAAAAATAATAATGGAAATTTATTAGGTGATAATACTGATGGATTAGGTATTATTTTTGATCTTAATAGACTAAATTTTATTAATAAAAATTATAATATTTTATTATTAGGAGCTGGAGGATCTGTAAAATCTATAATACCTAGTTTATATAATAAAGTTAAAAATATAAATATATTTAATAGAACTTATGAAAAAGCTTTAAATATAAAAAATTTTTTTAATAAAAAAAATATAAATAATATAAATGTTATAGACATAAACTATCTATATATAAATAATAAATTTGATTTAATTATAAATGCTACTTCTAGCGGAATACATGGAAATATTCCTGAATTACCATCGTTCATAATAAATGATAAAGTAAAATGTTATGATTTATTTTATGATTTAAATAAAGATACTCCATTCATATATTGGTGTAAATATAATGGATCTAAATTTAATTCTGATGGTTTAGGAATGTTAATAAGTCAAGCCGCATATTCTTGTTATATATGGTTTGGAATAATGCCTAATATATTATTAACAATTAAAAATATTAAAAATAATTTATTTAATATTTTATAAATATATATTTTTTTAAAAAATTGTTTATAAAATTAATAAATTTAATAAAAATGAGGTAATAAATAAATATGAATAACTCTATTATTCTAAATAAAATAGTTAATTATAAACTTTTTTTATTTAATTATATTTATAGTATATTTTTATCTATATCTTTTTTACTTATTGGAGTAATTTTATCTAATTTAGTTTCTAAATTTTTAAATAAAATAATGGAATATAAAAATATAGATAAAACAGCTATAAATTTTGTATCTACTACTATAAAATATAGTGTAATTATATTATTTTCTATAATTTCTTTAAATAAAATCGGTGTAGAAACTACTTCAATAGTTACTATATTAGGAGCAGCAGGATTAGCTATTGGTTTAGCATTACAAAATTCATTATCTAATTTTGCAGCTGGAATATTATTAGTAGGATTTAGACATTTTAAAATAAATGATTATATTGATATAGGAGGAGGTATATTAGGATTTATAGTTTCTGTACAATTATTTTCTACTACATTAAGAACTTTAGATGGCAAGATAGTTATTGTTCCTAATAGTAAAATTTTATCAGGAAATATAATAAATTTATCTTCAGAACCCTTAAAATTAATAAGTACATGTATTAATATAGATAGAAGTTCTGATATAAAATTAGCTAAATTATTAATACAAGATTCTTTTAAATATGAAAATAGAATATCTAAAAATCATCCAACTTTTATAATTATAAGTTCAATAACTTATACTTCTATAGAAATTACAATTAGATTTTGGACATCTAGAGAAAACTCTCAATTTGTTATTTCAAATATATTAGAAATAGTAAATACTAAATTTAAAGAAAATAAAATATTTCCTCCTAGATATGTATTAAAAATAATAAATTTAAACAATATTAAATAAATTTATTTTTTATAAGTACTTATTATTAATTTTAATTTTTTTATAAAAGTATTTATATCTTCATAATTAGTATATAAAGCAAATGATATTCTACATACTCCTGATATATTATATCTATTCATTAATGGTATAGAACATTGATTTCCTGATCTTATTATAATATTATTTTTATTTAATAAAAAATTTATATCATAACAATTAATATTTTTTATATTAAAAGATATAATAGGTGTTTTATTTATATTTCCATAAATAATTATATTAGGTATCTTATTTAATAAATTTATTGCATAATTTGTTATATTTCTTTCCCATAAAATAATTTTATCTAAGTTAATTTTTTTTATAAATTCTATTGATTTTCTTATACTAAAAATTCCTGATATATCTATAGATCCAGATTCAAATTTCCATGGACTATTTAAATATATAGGTTTATTTTTTTTAAAGTATTTTATTATTGATCCACCTAATTTATAAGGAGATATTTTTTTTAATAATTTTGATTTTCCATATAAAATACCTATTCCATAAGAACTATATATTTTATGACCAGAAAATATATAAAAATCACAATTTAATTTTTTAACATCAATATTAATATGAGATATACTTTGTGATCCATCTATTAATATAATAGTATTCTCATTTATTGATTTTATTAATTTTATTATTTTTGTAATGGGATTTTGTATACCTAATACATTAGATACATGTGATATTGAAACTATTTTTGTTTTTTTATTTATAAATTTTTTTATAGAATTTAAATTTAATATTCCATTATTATATATTTGTATAATATTTATTTTAATTTTTTTTATTTCAGAAATTTTATACCAAGGTAATATATTAGAATGATGTTCTATTATTGAAATTAATATATTATCATTATAATCTAAAAATTCTAGTAATGAATTAGCTATTAAATTTATACTTTCTGTTGAACCAGTAGTAAAAACTATTTCATCATAATTAGAATTTATAAATTTAGATATATATTCTCTAGTATATTCTACATTTTTTTTATTATTAATAGATATTAAATCTATATTTCTATTATAAGATGAGTACTTATTTTTATAAAAATTTATTATTTCATTTATTACTGATATTGGTTTATATGTACTAGATGCATTATCTAAATATATATTATTATTATTTAACATTGGAAATTTAGATCTTATTTTATTTATATCATACATAAATCTAATTTTTTATTATTATCTTAAATTTATTTTTTAATTTTAAAATATAAAAATTAACTATATTTTCTATATCAAAATATGTTAATGTTTTATATTTATCTTGTATATAAAATCTTATAGTAAAATTATTATTAATATTATCTTCTTTATAATAATCTATTAAATTTAGTTTTATAGTCTGATTATTTTTTATATTATTCAAATAATTTATTATTTTATATATATTAATATTATTATTAATAGTTACAGATATATCTCTTTTATTAATTACAGTATTATAAATTTTATTTATATTAGTATTTTTATTAATATTAATATTGTTTATATATATTTCAAAAAAAATAACGTTATTTTTTAATTTAAATATTTTTATAATATTATTATTTATATATCCAAAATATCCTATTATTATATTTTCTTTTATATTTAATATTTTTAAACTTTGATTTAAATCAAATATATTATTTTTTTTATTTTTTACAAATAAAAATTCATGTTTATTAAAAAAAAATAATAAAATATCTTCTACATTGCCTTTTATATCATAAAAATCAAATGATTCATTACTTTTAATTTTAAAAAAATCATTTTTTTTATTACCATAAATTATTCCTGATAAAATTTCATTATTAACAATAATATTATTTAAATAATTAAAACAAAATCCATGTTCAAATATTTTAATATTATTCTCCTGTCTATCTTCATTAAATTTAATTATATTTAATAAACCAATTAATAAAGATCTTCTAAACGAAGACATATTCTCTGATATTGGATTAATTATATCTATTTGATTATTTTTATATATTAAATTTTGCTTGTTTTTATTAACTAAACTATATGATATTACTTCATTAAAACCATTGTAAATTAGAAATTTTTTTATTTTATATATAATTTTTTCTTTATTATTTAATTTATTTAAATATATATTGTTTAAATTATTATTTAAAACTGATTTTTTATATTTAGGTATTTTATTGCATCCATATATTTTTATTATTTCTTCAAATAAATCTTCTTTTATATTTATATCAGATCTTGTTTTAGGTATCACTACTTTTAAAGTATTATTACTATTTATAGAAAATTTAAATTTTAATTTATTTAAAATATTAATTATATTTTCATATTTTATTTTAAATCCTATAAATTTATATAATTTATATATATTTAAATTTATATATTTTTTTATATTAAATAAATTACTTTTACTTATATATGAATAGTTTATTTTATAAATATTAGATAATATTTTTATAAAATATTTTAATATTGAATATATTAAATTATATTCAACTTCTATTTCATTATTTTCTACAAAATGATTTGTATTATTATATAAATTTTTATTTATATTTATAAATTTATAATTAAATGATCCACAACCAATAAAAATATTATTATAATTATTTATATTTTTTTTTATATCTATTCCTGGTATATTTAATATTTCATTATTATTATTAAATACTGATAATGTATTTCTATATATAAATACATTCTTATTATTTACTAAATAATAAGAATCATTGTTTGTTAATTTTATTATAATTTCATTATCATATATATCATATATATTAAATATGTTTATTAAATATCCTGTTTCTAAAAATATATAATTAATTATATCATTAATATTATTATTAATTTTAAAATCACTATGAATTAACTTTTCTTTTATTTCTATCGGAGTATTATATTCTCCTTCTATTTTTTCTAAATAAAAACCACAATATTTAGAACAAATATTTTTATCTATTATATTTATAAAAAATTTTTTATCTATAGAAGGATTTATTTTTATATTATTAAAAGGTAAATTTATTTTTATATTATTTATTATAGATATTTCTTTGCATATGCCTAAAATATTTAAACAATCTAATCTATTATTTGGAATTTTTATATCAATAATATTAAAATTAAATATTAATAAATATGATAAATCTATTCCTAATTTTGTATTTTTATTTAAAATTATTGGATCATTATTATTGTTTATTTCTAATATTTTAGGAGTATATATATATACTTTTTTATTTTTATTAAAGAATATTAATGCTACAATTGAGTTTTTTAAATAATTATCATATTTTATATTTTGTTTTATAGTTATATATTTTAATTTAGATATATTTAATTTTATTAAATATTCTTCATCTTTTAAATATAAAATATCTATTATTTTTCCAGAAATTATTTTATATATATTATTATTAGTTTTAATTACATTATTAACTTCTAATCCTGATTTATCTAATAATTTTAATATTTTTTTACTATTTATATTAAAAAATTTAAGTATACAATATTCATTAATTTTCATTTTAATTATTCATATGAGAACTGATTTAAAAATCTTATATTATTTTCAAATAAAATCTTTATGTCATCTATATCATATTTTAACATTGTTAATCTTTCTATTCCAATACCAAAAGCTAATCCTACATATTTTTTATTAATTTTTAAATTATTTAATACATTAGGATGTATTAAACCACATCCTAAAACTTCTATCCATTTTCCATATTTATTTTTAATATCCAATTCTAATGAAGGTTCTGTAAAAGGAAAATAAGAATGTCTAAATTTAATTTTTATTTTTTTATCATAATCAAAAAAATAAGAAATAAAATTTTCTAATATATTTTTTAATATTTTTAAATTTACAAATTTATCTATTATAAAACCATCAAATTGATGAAACATAGGAGTATGAGTTTTATCTTTATCATTTCTATATACTTTTCCGTAAGAAATAATTTTTATAGGATGTTTATTTTTTTCTAAAAATCTAATTTGACAACATGATGTTTGAGTTCTAAGTAAATTCGTATTATCTATCCAAAAAGTATCTTTATTACTTCTAGAAGGATGATTTTTAGATATATTTAAAGCATCAAAATTATAATATGAATTTTCTATTTCTAAACAATTAAAAGTTTTAAAACCTAAATTATTAAAATAGTTTTCTATTTTTAGAATTACAATAGAAATTGGATGAAAACTACCTATTTGTATTTTTTTTCCAGGTAAATTTATATCAAATTTTTTAATATTATAATTTATATCATTATATGAAAGTTTATTTTTATATTCTATATATATATTATTTATTTCATATTTAATTAAATTTAATTTTTTACCTATATCTTTTTTAAAATTTATATCTAATTTATAAATATATTTAAATAATTTATTTATAAAACTATATTTACCTATAAGTTTAGATTTTAATATATTTAAATCATTTAAATTATTTATTGTTTTTATATCTTCTTTAAATCTTATAATAATATTATTTAATTTTAGAAAAAGTAATTCTTTATTTTCTATATAATACTTCATACTATTTAAAATTTATTTTAGATAATAATTTTTCAAATTGATCTTTATTTGATGAAATAATAGATAATATTTTTCTATTTATAAAAATTGATTTTTTCTTTAAAATATTTATAAAACTACTGTAATTCATATTATATTTTCTTACAGCTGAATTTATTCTTAAAATCCATAATTTTCTTATATTTCTTTTTTTTATTTTTCTATCTATATATGAATATTGACCAGCTTTAATAACAGATTGTTTAGATATTTTATAACATTTTGATCTAGATCCATAATATCCTTTAGATTTTTTTAAAATTTTTTTATGCTTTGAATGAGAATAAACACTGCACTTTTTTTTAGTCATTTATATTATTATTTTATTATTTGTAATATATATATTTATTTATTAAGTAAGAATTATTTTTTGATAATATAGAACGTTTTTTTAATTTTTTTCTTCTCTTAGAAGATTTTTTAGTTAAAATATGTCTTAAATTTGATTTTTTATATTTTATTAATCCTGATTTAAGAACTAAAAATCTTTTTTTCAAACTACTAATATTTTTTATTTTATATTTTACATTCATAATATAATTATATTTTATTTATTATTTAAATAATAGTAAAATACCAATATGTTTATCATTTTTATTAGAAATAAATTCTGATGTTGAAATATCTTTTGTTTTTTCTATAATATATTTAAAAATATCAATACCAATATTTTTATGAATAATTTCACGACCAATAAATTTCATAATTATTTTAACTTTATATTTTTTATTTATAAATTTAATTATATTAAATATTTTTATATCTAAATCTTTTTTATATATATTTGGTCTTATTTTTATTTCTTTTAATTGAATTAAATTTTGTTTTCTTTTATTTTTTTTTATATTTTTATTTTTATAATATAGAAATTTATTTAAATTTACTAATTTATATACAGGTAATTCATGATTTAGATTTAATTCAATTAAATCTAAATTTAAATCTTTAGATTTTTTAAAAGCTAAATCTAATGTAAAAATACCTATTTGAGAACCATCAATATCTATTAATCTTATATTACTATTTAATAAATTACTATTTAAATTTAGATAATTATTATCTACTTTTTTTATTTTTTTTATAATAACCTCCTTTAATTATATATTTTATTTAGTATTTCTTTTTTTATTATATTCAATATTTCTTTAATTTTAAAAGATCCTATATCATTTTTATCAATTGTTCTGACAGAAACAGTATTATTTAATTCTTCTAAATTTCCACATATAAATACATATGGAATTTTCATTATAATACTATCTCTAATTTTATATTCTATTTTTTTATTTCTTATATCTATTTTATATCTTATGTTATATTTATCTATTATTTTAGATATTTTATTAATATAATTATTTTGATTATTAGATATACTTAATATTAATATTTGAATTGGTGATAACCATATAGGAAATTTACCATAATATTCTTCAGTTATAATACCTATAAATCTTTCTATTGATCCAAATATTGCTCTATGTATTAATATAGGATTATTTTTTTTATTATTTTTATTTATATAAAAAGAATTTAATTTTTGAGGTAAAAAAAAATCTAATTGTATTGTACCACATTGCCATTCTCTATTTAAATAATCTAAAAATATAAATTCAATTTTTGGTCCATAAAATGCGCCTTCGCCATAATTAATATCATAATTAATATTACAACAATTTAATATATCTTTTATATTTTTTTCTGATATATCCCATAAATAATCATCACCTATTTTATTATTTGGTCTTGTAGATAATTTAACTTTTATCTTAAATAAATTTAATTTTGAATAAACATCATATATCATTTCTATACAATTTTTTATTTCTTTATAAACTTGTTCTTCGGTACAAAATATATGACCATCATCTTGAACAAAAGTTTTCGTTCTTAAAAGACCATGTAAAGAACCTGATAATTCATTTCTATGACATTGACCAAATTCTGATATTCTGTATGGTAAATCTTTATAAGATCTTATATTATTATTAAATATATTTATATGACCTGGACAATTCATTGGTTTTATACAATATTTTTTATTATCAATAGTTACATCAAATATATTTTTATCATAATATTTTAAATGTTCAGTTTTATACCAAATTTCTTTAGGCATTAAAATAGGACTTATAACTTCTATATATTTATATGATTTTAATTTTTCTCTTATAAAATTTTTTAATTCATTAAATATTATTAATCCATTATTTTTCCAAAATATCATTCCAGGAAATGTTTTATTTATATAAAATAATTTTATTTTATTATTTATTATTCTATGATCTCTATATTTATCCAATACTTTTTTATATGATAAAGTATTCATATATATATATATTCTATTAAATAAATTATTTATGTTTTTTCCATACCATATTTTATAAATAAAATTATCTAATTTAAATAAATTATTTAAATTTATATCTACAATTTCATCTATATTATTAATATCTAATAAATTAATATAATTATTTAAAGAAAAAATATTTATATTATCATTTTTATTTAGATTTTTAATATAATTTTTTTTATATTTACTATAAAATATATTTTTTATTTCATTTAGTTTTATTATTTTTCTTTTAATATAATATTTATTTTTAAATAAATTAATTATATTTTTTTCAATTAGATTAATATTTTTTAAATTAGAATTTTTTTTTAAAAAAAAATCACAATAAATTTTATTTTTTTCTATGTTTGATTTTACTAAATAACATTTATTAAAAATTTTTTTTATAGAAAATCCTAAAATAAATAATATTATTTCTTTTATTATTTTCTCTGCATAATCACTATTTTTAGAAATTATATTTATATTTGAACTTTTATATATAATAAATTCTAAATTAACTATTTTTTTATTATTTATAATTGCAAATATATATTTATCAAAATATAATTTTTTTATATTTATAATATCTTTTATAGATATAGGATTATATAAAGTAATACTTTTATTATTTAATACAATGTTAAACATAAATTAATAAATTAAATTTAATGAATATAGATAATCATATTATTTTTAATGTTATTTCAATATTTATATTGAGAAATATTAATTTTATTAGTATTTCATATAAAGATTGGTTCTATATACTACTTGGAAGTTTATTAACATGTATGCTTCCTGATATTGATCATCCTTGTTCTTTTATTGGAAGAAGATTTAGAATAATATCTAAATTTATATATAATATATTTGGTCATAGAAAAATAACTCATAGTTTATTAATGATATTAATAATAAATTTTATATTTAAAAAACTAATATTAAATTTAAATTTAATACCATATTATATATATCATGGTATGGTAATAGGATATATAAACCATATAATAGCAGATATGTTTACAGTAAGTGGAGTTCCTCTATTATGGCCAATTAATATAAAATTTAAAATACCATTATTATATAAAATTTTTTATAAATTTAATATTATAATTATATATATATTAATATTATTAATATTAATTATAAAATTTATATTTTTAAGAAAAAATTATAATTAATTATTTTTTAGCATAGGTAAATCTATTATTTTTATTTAAATCATTAAAAGTATTAATTTCAGTAAAGTTATTATATTTAAAAATTTTTCTAACTATTTTACCTTGTAAATATCCATGTTCTATTAACATAAAACCATTTTTTTTTAAAAACTTATTAAATTTATTTATAATATAAAATATATCATAAACACCATTATATTTAGAAACTAATGATTCTTTCGGCTCATATATTTTTTTATTTTTATTAATATATTCAAATTCGTATTCTGAAATATAAGGAGGATTACTAATTATTATATCAAATTTATAATTTAATTTATAATTAAACCAATTTTTATTTATAAAACAAACATTTTTAACATTTAATATTTTAGAATTAATATTAGCAAATTTTATAGATTCATTATTAAAATCTATTCCTAAAATATTAGATTTAGGTAGATTTTTTGCCAAAGATATAGCTATAGATCCTATACCTGTACCAAGATCCATTATGTTATAAACTACATTATTTTTTAATTTATTAATAACAAAATCGACTAAAACCTCAGTATCAGATCTAGGTATAAATACCTTATTATTTAATTTAAATTTTAAAGAATAAAATTCTACATTTTTAACTAAATATGGTAAAGGAACTCCTTTTTTAAGGAAAAATAAAATTTTATCTAATAATATAAAATTTTTTAAATTTATAATTTTATTTTCTAATATTAATATATTTTCTCTTTTTATTTTTAATACAGAACTTATAATTAATTCTAAATCATAAATATATCTACTTTCATTAGTATTTAAATAATTAAAAGCATAATATTTTAGCCATTCTTTTATACTCATAAATTTAATATTTATAACTACTTAATTTAGATATAATCAAATCTAAATTTCCGTTTAGTATTTCTTTTAATTTATTTATATTTAAAAATATTCTATGATCAGTAACTCTATTATTTATAAAATTATATGTTCTTATTCTATCAGATCTATTTCCAGATCCAAGTAATTTTTTTTTTAATAAATTATTTTCTATTTTTTTTTGATTTTCTTTTAAAATATATAATTTACATTTTAATATTGATAAAGCTTTTTCTTTATTTTTATGTTGTGATCTTTCATCTTGACATTCTACAACTAATTTAGTTGGTATATGTGTTATTCTAACTGCAGAATCAGTTGTATTAACATGTTGTCCTCCAGATCCGGATGATTTAAATGTATCTATTTTTAAATCATTTAAATTTATATTTTTATTTTTTTCTTCATTTGTTATTGGTATTACAGCAACTATACATGTTGATGTATGAATTCTACCTTGAGATTCAGTTTTAGGTATTCTTTGAACTCTATGACCACCTGATTCAAATTTTAATAAATTATATGATTCATTGTTATTAATTTTTAAAATTACATTTTTACATTCTTTATTTTCAATATTTCTATTTATTATTTCAGTATCCCACATTTTTTTATTAGAATATTTAATATACATTTTTAATAAATCTTTTATAAATAAAGAGGATTCATAACCTCCTGTACCAGATTTAATTTCTATAAGACAACCTAATATATTATCATTAATATTTTTTTCTTTTTTCATTTTATTTTATTTGATTATAAATAATAATATTATTATATATAATTTTAATAAAATTATTATTAAAATTTGTATAATATTTATTGTGATATAATATTATATATTTAAAATTAAATAATAATTTAAATTTAATAATAAAATATATTAATAATATGAATTACTTAGTATATAATCTTATTAATATTAATTCTACATTAATTCAATGTAATTTGAATGAAATTAATAATATAGATATTAATAATAATTTTAAAATAAACAAATGGAATATTCATAAAAAAATGATTTCAGAAATACAACAATTTAAAATAAATGGAATTTTAACATACAAAAATGGAATAAAAAAAATATTTTTGAAATTTTATTTAGATAATATTAAATCAGAAAATTATAGTTTTATAATTTATAATTTTTTTGGTAAAAAAATATTTGAATTTATTTCAAATAATAATAAACTTTTCTTAAAAAATGGAAAAGAAATAATTAATTTAGATAATAATAAATATTTAATTGAAGAAAATTATAAAATTTTAATAAAAAATTTAAGTTCATGGATAATTGGATTACCTGGTGATTCTAAAGAATTTAGAATAAATAAGATAGGAAGATTAAAAGAAATTAAACATACATATAATTCAAAAAAATATATAGTAAAATATCATAAGTATCATAATAGTACAAATCCACCATTACCAATAAATATTGAATTTAATCAAGGTAATGATTTTATAAATTTAAGAATAAAAAACTGGATTTTATCATAATTTATGAATATAAAATTAATAGCTGGAATAGGTAATAATTTAAAACAATATTATGATACAAGACATAATGTTGGTATATGGTTTATAAATAATTTTATAAAAAAATATTCTTTAAATTTAAAGTATAATAATAAAATAAATTGTTTTTTTTCAAAATTAAAATTAAATAATAATAATTTAATTTTATTAATACCAAATTCTTTTATAAATTTAAGTGGAATATATATAAAAAAATCTATTATATATTTCAAAATTAATAGTAATGAATTATTAATTGTTCATGATGATTTATATTTTAATATAGGAAAATTTAAAATTAAATTTGGTGGTAGTTCTGCTGGACATAATGGTGTAAAAAGTATAATAAATAATATATATAATAATTTTTATAGATTGAGAATAGGAATAAAAAATTATAAAAATATTGATAATATATCAGATTTTGTATTATCAGAACCTAATAAATTAGAAAAAAATATTATATTAAATTCTATAAATGACTCTATAGAATATATAATTAATTTTTTAGATAAAAATTAATTATTAATATTATTATTTATAGAATTTAATATAATTTCTTTTTTTATATTATCTACAATAACAGCTTTTCCTATTTTTTCTGGAATTATAAGTTTTATTTTATTATTTTTATTTTTTTTATCTTTTAATATATAAGGTATATAATTATTTGGGTTCATTTCATTAGGACCTTTTATAGGTAAATTAGCTTTTAAAATTAAATTTTTTATTCTATTTTTATATTTTTTTGAAAAATTATTTAAATATATAGCTGTTTCTATAGATATCATCATTCCAGCAGATATAGATTCTCCATGAGTCCATTTTCCATATCCCATAAATGCTTCTATTGCGTGTCCATACGTATGTCCAAAATTTAGTATTGATCTAATTCCATTTTCTTTTTCATCTTTAGAAATTATTTTTGATTTTATTTTACAACATTTATATATACAATATTTTAAAGATTCTATATCTAAATTCAATATTTTTTCTATATTATTTTCAAGCCAAATAAAAAATTTTTTATCATAAATAATTGAATATTTAATAGCTTCTGCTAATCCAGATGATATTTCTCTTTTAGGTAAAGTTTTTAAAAAAAATATATCTATAAATACAGAAGACGGTTGATGAAATGATCCTATCATATTTTTACCTAATATATGATTAATACCTGTTTTACCACCTATAGATGAATCTATTTGAGATAATAATGTAGTTGGTATTTGTATAAATTTAATTCCTCTTTGATATATAGAAGCAGAAAATCCTGTTATATCACCTATTACTCCTCCTCCAAAAGATATAAGAATTGAATTTCTATCCATATTATTATTTAACATTTCTGTTAATATTAAATTTAATATATTTAATGATTTACTAGATTCTCCATCTGGTATTAAAAAAATGTTATATTTTATATTTAATTCATTTAATTTTTTATAAAAATAATTTTCATAGTTTGTTTTTAAAAAATTATTAGTTATTATCATAACTTTAGTATTTTTATTTATTGGATATAAACTATTTATAATTTCAAATAATTTATAATCTATTATTATTTTATATTTATTAATATTATCTAATTTAACATTTATTATTTTCATGGTTTTTAATTATAAAATTATTTATATTTAAAATATTTAGAATATTATCTATAATTTCATCAATATTTTTTTTATTTGTATCTATAATAATATCTGATATTGAATTGTATAATTCATTTCTAATATTATCTAATTTTTTAAGAATATTTTCTTTTTCATATTTATTTTTATTAATTAGTAATGGTCTATCATTAAAATTATTTAATCTTGTTAATTGAGTTTTTATATTTGCCATAAGATATATAACTATTCCATTATTTGATAATAAATTTCTAATATATTTATTTTCTATAGATCCTCCTCCTGTTGATAAGATTATATTTTTTTCTTTTAATATATTATTAATTATTTTTTTTTCAAAAAATCTAAATTTTTTTTCACCATTTTTTTTAAAAATATTATTTATATTCATATTAAAATATTTTTCTAATTCTTTATCTGAATCAAAAAATTTTTTATTAAGCTTATTAGATAAATTATATCCAATAGTACTTTTACCTACTCCTGTAGGTCCAATAATAAATATATTATTTTTACTATTTTTTAGTATCATATATTTAATGTAAAATTATTTTAATGTAAACTTATATATAAAATATATAACAAATATAAGTTAATTTCAATAACTAAATATAATAATATTATTATTTATATATTTTTAAGTAAAAACTTCATATCATATGGAATACTTATACTAATATTAATCTCTTTATTGCTTATAGGATGATTAAATATAACTCTAGATGAATGTAATGCTTGTCTATTAAAATTAATATTTTTATTTTTTAAAAATAAACATGATTTTTTAAAATTACTATTATTTTTTCCATATATAAAATCTCCTACTAATGGATATCCTATATATGACATATGAGTTCTTATTTGATGTGTTCTTCCTGTTTTTATTCTAATTTTTATATAAGTATGTAAATTAAATTTTTTAATTATTCTATAATTTGTTATAGATTTTTTACCACTTATAATATTAATATTCATAATTTTTCTATTAATTTTATTTCTTGATATAGGTAAATTTATAAATCCACCAGATATTAATGATCCTGTAACAATAGCATCATATTCCTTAATTATTTTTCTTAAATAAAATATTTTTTTTAAATTTAAATATGCTAATTTAGATTTAGCAAATATAATTAAACCAGTTGTATTTTTATCTAATCTATGTACAATTCCAAAATTATCAATATTAACTAAATTAGGATAATATTTAATTAAATTACTTATTAGTAAATTATTTAATTCTGGATTTACAATTATATTTGGTTTTTTATTTATTATAATAATATCATTATCTTCATATATAATATCTATATTTATTTTTCTATTTAAAGAGTAAATATTTTTATTATTTATGTATAATAAATTAATTTTTATTTCTTCATTACTTTTTAATATAAAATTAGGATCTAAAATAATTTTATTATTTATACTAACGTTTTTATTTAAAATTAACTTTTTTATATAAGATCTAGATATATTTTTAATATTATTAGATAAAAACTTATCTATTCTAATTTTTAAATTAGAATTATTTATTATATATATATTATAATTATTCATAATATGTTATTATATAAAATAATTTTTAAAAATTATTTTAATTTTAATAAATATGTTTATATATTATTTAATATCAATATTTAGTTTATTTGATATTGTATTATGTTGTAATATTAAAAATGTTTACAATGATAATTTATTGTATAATTATTTAATAAATAATAAATATAATCTTGCTAAGAAAGAATTAGATAAAATAAATGAAAATGATTTATTTAGTAGTGATTTAAAAAAATATTTAATAAAAAAAATGTTTGTAAATTATAAATTAAATAATCTTGAGTTATCTAATAAGATTTTAGATAAATTATTAATTTTATATAAAAATGATAATAATTTAGATTATATAATTTACATGAAAGGATTAGTTAATTTTGAAATAAACGAAAAAATTGTATTTAAATGTTTAAGTTATGATAATTTTAATAAAAATCATGAATATATGTATAAATCATTAGAATATTTTAAATATTTAGTAGATAATTTTAAAAATAGTAAATATTATGAAAATTCTATTTATAAAATATTATATATAAAACAAAGATTATTTGTACATGATTTATATATTATAGATTTTTATTTTAGAAAAAATAATCATATATCTGTAATAAATAGATCTATACATTTATTAAAATTTTTTCCAAAAGAACCTTATATATATTATTTAATAGAATATATTAAAAAATCTTGTAAATTAATTTCATTAAATGAAATAGAAGAAAAATTAGATATCATTATAAATAGTAACATATCTAATTTCAAAAAATTAAAAATAAAAATATAATTAAAAATTATTTATAATAATTTCTTCTGAAAGAGTATCATTAATATCTGATAATTCTTTTATATTTTTTTTATTTAACCAAGACTTTATATTTTCAAATATATTAATTATATTATTTCTTTTTTTATTTGAACTAAAAATATTATATATATTTTTAGTATAATTAATATATTCATCAAATAAATTTAAACTTTTATTTGATGAATATATTATATCTAAATATAAATTTATATCTCCGGAAAAAAATTTACATAATATTGATAAATATATTTTATAAATAGGTGGAGATATTTTAAAAATTTCTTTAATATTTAAATTTTTATTCATAATAAATGAACCTAACATAAATAAATTTATATATCTTAAAGATTGTATATGTAACATATAATTATCATGTTTGTTAGAATCTAAATTATAGATAAAAACTCCCCATAATTTAAATTGATTTAATATCCATTTATATTTTTCTGGATATCTTCCATTACTATAAATAATAATTTGTTTAGTAATACTTCTTATATTAGGACCAAACATAGGATGTAATCCTAATACTGGACCTGAATGTATATTTAACATTTTGTTAATAGATTTTTCTTTAATGGAAGATATATCTAGTAATATACATTCACTAGTAATATATTTATATATATTTTCTAAAACAAAATTTAATTTAGATATAGGAGAACAAATAAATACTAAATTAGAATTTAATAACTTTTCTTCTTTATTTTCCCAATCTTTAGAATTTATTTCTGAAACATTATAATTATATTTTATAAATAAATTTTTAAATATACTTCCCATTTTACCTTTTCCGCCTATAAATATTATTTTTATAGAATTATTATTGTTACTTATATTATTATTACAATAAATTTCCTTTATATAAGATTCATACATTATTTTCTTAATAACAGATGAAATAGTAAAATAAGAAATATATTTATTATATTTTTTGTTTAATTTGTTTAAAATAAATTCTTCTCTTTTTGAAACATAACAAGAAATATTATTTTTATTTTTAATAATACCTATATTTTCAACAATTTTTAATCTTTCATTTATTAAATTAAATATTTTTTCATCAATATTATCTATTTTATTTCTTAAATCTTTTAAATCAAATTCAAATTTATTATTCATAATATTATCTATTAAAATTATTATATAAATATTTTAGTAAAAATTTTGTTTCCTTCCATCCTATACATCCATCAGTTATAGATATTCCATATTTTAATTTATTATTTATTAATTGATTACCATTATATATATAACTTTCTATCATTAATCCTATTAAATTATTATTATTATTTATTTGATCTATAACAGCTTTAGATACATCTAATTGTTTTGAATAATCTTTATATGAATTATCATGACTACAATCAATTATTATTTTAGAATTTAAATTATTTTCATTTATTAAATTAATACAATTATTTATATCTTCTGGAAAATAATTAGGTTTATTTTTACTACCTCTTAATATTATATGATTATTTTTATTTCCTTTAGTTTTTATAATACATAAATTTCCAAAATCATTTATTCCTAAATATGTATGAGGTTTTAATGACGTTTTAATAGCATTTATAGAACTTAATATATCTCCATTTGTATTATTTTTAAATCCTACAGGTATAGATAAACTAGAAGAAAACTCTCTATGTATTTGTGATTCTGATGTACGTGCGCCTATAGATACCCAACTAAATAAATCATCAAAATATTTATAGATATTTAAATTTAAAATTTCTGTAGATATTGGAATACCTATATCAATTAATTGTATTAATAATTCTCTAGAAATATTTAATCCTTTTTCTATATTACAAGAATTATCTATCATAGGATCATTAACTATTCCTTTCCAACCTATAGATGTTCTAGGCTTTTCTATATATGCTCTCATTACTATATACAATTTATCGTTTAATTCTAATGATAAATTATATAATAATTTTGCATAATCTATAGATGAATTAAAATCATGTATAGAACAAGGTCCACATATTATTAATAATCTTTTATCTTTTCCATTAATTATATTAGAAATAATTTTAATAGAATTAATAATTTTATTTTTTATACTATTATTTATACTAAATTTATTTTTTAAGTTTATTGGAGATATTATTTTATTTTCACTTATTATATTATTCATAATATTAATTTATATATTTATATTTTTTATTAGTAATTATAACATTATAAATTTATAAGTTCAATAATTAAATATATTAAATTATTTTAATGTAAATATATTTATATAATAAAAAATATATAAAAATTATATATTTATATATTTTTTATTAGTTTTTATTAATTTATTAAATTTATTTTTCTTAATAAAAAATAATTTTGATTTTCTAACTCTATTACTATTATTAATAATAATATTTTTTATATTATTAGAATGTATAAAAAAAAGTTGTTCTATTCCTTCTCCATTAGAATATTTTCTTACAATAATAGATGAACATATTCTTTTATTTTTTATAGAAATAATAATACCAGAAAAATATTGAATTTTATTTTTTCTTAATTTATCAAAAACATTAATTTCAACAGTAATAAAATCTCCAACTTTTATTTTATACAAATTATTCTTTAATTGTTTTTTTTCAAATTCATTTATTATTTTACTAAACATTTATTTACTTTTTATCTAAATTTAATTTAAATGATTTTATTATTTTATTTTCTTCATTAGAAAAATTTCTATTATATAATAAATAAGGTTTATTATTAATAGTATATTCAATAGATTTTATTAATCTCCACTTATATATATTTTTATGATTACCTGATAATAATACATTTGGAACTTCAATATTCATAAATTTTCTTGGTCTTGTATAACTTGGATAATCTAATAAATTATTAAAAAATGAATCATTTTTAATAGATTCATATGAATTTAATACTCCATATATATTTCTAGAAATTAAATCTAATAAAACCATTGCAGGAATTTCTCCTCCACTTAATACATAATCACCTATAGATATTTCTTCATTAATAAAATTCATTATTCTATTATCTATTCCTTCATATCTTCCACATAATAATATTATAGATTTTTTATTTGATAATCTTATTATATCTAAATTATTTATAATTTTACCTTTAGGAGATAAATAAATGACATATGAATTATAACCAATATCTTTTTTTGCATTTAATAAAGAGTAATATATTGGTTCAAATTTCATCACCATCCCTTTTCCACCTCCGTATTGATAATCATCTATAGATTTATATTTATTTTTAGAAAAATTTCTAATATTATATAATTTTATATTTAATTTATTATTTTTTATAGCTTTATTTATAATTCCATATTTAATAATAGAATCAAATATATTTGGAAATATAGTTAAAATAATTATATTTATCATTTATTTATTAAATATTTAACTTTATCAGATAATTTTGCTCCATTTTTTATCCAAAAAAATACTCTATTATTATTAATATATAATAATTTATTTTTCTCATTAAAAAATCCTACTTTTTCAATAAATTTACTATTTTTAGATTTTCTAGAATCTATAACAACTATTTTATAATATAAATTATTTTTAGATTTACTTTTAGATAATCTTATTTTAAGCATAAAATACCATATTAATTTAACTAATATCATTTAAATTTATTCTATTATTATAAAAATATATTAATACTTCTAAAGATATTTTTATATTAAATTTAATATAAATTTTATAATAAATAAACTTTATTAAAAATATTATATCATTATTTATAGACCCATAATTCGTTATTATAGCAGAATTATTACTATCAACACATACATTTCCTATTCTAAATCCTTTAAAATCACATTTATCTATTAACCATCCAGTTGGAATTCTAAATTTATATTTAGAAATTAAACTATATGGAACATTAGAATATTTATTTAAAATTTTAATTATTTTACTTTTATTTAAAGTTAAATTTTTAAAAAAACTACCAGAATTATTTATTTTTTTATAATTTGGTATATTTTTTTTTCTTAAATTAGATATAAAATTATATATATATCTTGGATTACATTTTTTTATATTTATATTTTTTAATTTATAATAATTTATTAATGGTTTCCATTTAATCGGTAATTTTAAACCTAAATAAATAATTATATATCTACTAGATAAATTACCTAATTTGCTATTTCTATATTTAAATTTACATTTATTTTTATTAAATCTTATAATTTTTCTTCTTTTTATATCTAATATATCAACATATTTACATATATTTTTTATTTCTAATCCATATGCGCCTATATTAAATATAGGTGCTGCACCTACTTTACCAGGAATCATAGCTAAATTTTCTAATCCATAAATATTATTTTTAATAGAATACAAAACTAAATCATTCCAATTAATTCCAGATCCTACATGTAAATAATAATATTTATTTTTTTTAATAAAACTAATATATTTAATATTATTTATTATAATTAATCCTAAAAAATCTTTTAAAAAAATTGTATTAGTTCCATTACCAAGTATTATTATTGGTAATGATTTAAAATGATCAAATATTTTATATAAAATATCTAATTTATTAATTTTAATAAAATATTTAGTATATACATTCATAGAAAAACTTATATATTTTTTTAAAGATTTATTAAATTCAATATTAGTTAACATTTAAATAAAATTATTATTTTTTAACCAAATTTTAATTATAAATATAGATGAATATGTTATTCCAGAAATATTTAACATTTCTCCTAAAGATTTAGGTTTAAATCTATTTAAATTACAGATAACTTCATTAGATAATCCATTTATTTTATTAAAATTTATATTTTTTGGAAAATGTATATTTAAATATTTATTTATATTTTCTATTTCTTTATTTTGTTTATATATATAATATTCATATTTTATTTGAGTTTCTATTTCATTAAATATTTTATTATCTTTTAATAAAGGTTTTAAAATATCTATTTTATTTAAATCCTCATAATTTATTTCTTGATTACGTAATAAATCATATCCACTAATATTATTTGTTATTTTATTACATAATTTATTATTTAAATTTATCAAATTTATATCTTTAATATTTATTAAAGTAGATTTTAATCTATTTTTTTCTTTTTCTATTATTTCTTTCTTTAAACAAAATTTTTTCCATTTATTTAAACTTATTAAACCTAATTTATACCCTATATCACTTAATCTTAAATCTGCATTACTTTCCCTTAAAGATAATCTATATTCTGCTCTAGAAGTAAACATTCTATAAGGTTCTATAACTCCTTTTTTACATAAATCATCTAGCATAACTCCTATGTAAGATTCGTTTCTTAAAGGAAACCAAAAATCCATATTTTTGGAAAATCTACTTGAATTTATTCCAGCTATTATTCCTTGAGCAGCAGCTTCTTCATAACCTGTTGTTCCATTTATTTGACCTGCTAAAAACAATCCTCTTATTATCTTACTTTCTAATGTAAGATTTAAATTTATAGGATCAAAAAAATCATATTCTACTGCATATCCTGGTCTAGTTATTTTAGATTTTTCTAATCCCTTTATTGATCTTATAAAACTTATCTGTGTTTCTATTGGTAAACTAGTAGATATTCCATTAGGATATATTTCATTACTATTTAATCCTTCGGGTTCCAAAAAAATCTGATGAGATTTTTTATCATGAAATTTTATTACTTTATCTTCTATAGAAGGACAATATCTAGGTCCACTACTTTTTATTAAATTATTATAAATAGGACTTTTATTTATATTATCTAATATTATTTTATGAGTTTCTATATTAGTATTTGTTATATAACATGGCATTTGTTTTAAAAATTTTTTTCTATTTAAATAAAAAGAAAAAGTTGGTAATGGAAAATCACTATATTGTTTATCTAATAATTTAAAATTTATAGATCTTAAATCTATTCTTGGAGGAGTACCAGTTTTAAATCTTCTTATACTTTTAAAAAATATATTTTTTAATTTATCAGATAAATAAGAATTAGTAGAATCACCATATCTTCCTCCATAAATTTTATTATTTAATCCTATATATATTTCTCCATTTAAAAATGTACCTAATGTCAAAACCAAAGATTTTGAAAAAAAAGATATGTTAGATTCTGTTATTACATTAAAATTATTATTTGTATCAAATTTTATATTTATTACCTTTTGCTGAAAAATATCTAAATTTTTATTTTTATATAATAATTTTTTTATATTATTTTGATATATAATTTTATCAGCTTGAACTCTTGTAGCTTGTACAGATGGACCTTTACTAGTATTTAGTTTTCTAAATTGTATACCTGACATATCTGCAGCCATACCCATTAATCCACCAATAGCATCTATTTCTTTAACTAAATTACTTTTACCTATTCCTCCCTATTGAAGGATTACATGACATTTGTCCTATTGTATCTAAATTATTTGTTAATAAAAGAGTTTTACTTATTTTTGAAGATGAATTAGATGCTTCTATACCAGCATGACCTCCACCAATAACTATTACATCATAATAATTATATTTATTTATATTTTTCATTTTATATTTTTTTTATAAAAATTATATAAACTATTAACTTTTATTAAATAATCTCTTGTTTCTTTTAATGGGTGATTATTTAATATTATATTAAATAATTCATTAGAAGTTTTATTATTTATAATATTAATTGAATCATTAAAATTTAATGAAAAAATATTTAAAACATTTTTAATACCACCATTATATGATGATATTATTAAATATTTAATAGATTCAGTATTTTTGACATTATAAAAATATTTATTTTTAAGAATATATAAATATGAAACACCAACATTTATATTATTTTTAGGATTAATTAAATATACAACACTTGGAAAATTATTCTTTTTTTTATATTTAAATACATCTAAACCAGATTTATTTCTAATTATTTGCATTAATCCTATAGCTTCTAAATTACTAATTGCATATGGATTAAACTTTGATTCAGCATGAATTATAGATAAAATTAATGATTTATCTATATTGTATTTTTTAGAATATTTATTAATTATATTTATATAATTGTTATATTTATAATTATTTATATTAAAAATATCTATTTTAATATAAATAATATTTTTTTTAGAAGACATTCTTTTATTTATACAATTTTTAACTAAAAAATCTATATAATTTGAAATATCTTTTTTATATAATAATGGAAATTTATTTTTTCCTAATATATTTTTATATATATATAATTTCTCACTTTTTAATACATTATTATTAAATTTAAAATTAATATTATTATTTAATATATTAAATAATATTTTTTTAAAAATATTATTTAAATTATTAATTAATAAAGTCTCTATAATTATTTTATTTAGTTTAAAATCAACATAAATTCTTGCTTTATTATCAAAATAATATTTTAGTATATTATTATTTTTTACTAAAATTATTTCATTTTTACCCCATATACTTTCTATATTATTATTTATTTGATAAATTAAGTTTTTTATTTGATAAAAATCATTAGAATTTAAATTATAATTATTTTTATAGTTATTAATTATAAATATTTTTATAATTAATAAAATAAAAAAAAACATAATTAACTATTTATGTTATTAGGAGTTTTAGGAAAAGGAGATATATCTCTTATATTATTCATTCCTGTTATTGATAATAATAATCTTTCAAATCCTAATCCAAATCCTGAATGAGGTACGCTTCCATATTTTCTTAAATCAGAATACCATTGATAATTACTTAAATCATCACCAAAACAATTCATCAATCTTTCATTTAAAATTTCATAGTTATCTTCTCTCTCAGAACCTCCTATCACTTCACCTACATTAGGTAATAAAATATCCATGGAAGATACAGTAATTTCATCATTATTTACTTTCATATAAAAAGGTTTTATATTTTTAGGAAAGTTTTTTATTACTACAGGTATATTATTAAAATAATCTAGTAAATATTTTTCATTATCAGATGATATATCTAATCCCCATTTTATATTATTAAATTTAGATTTATTTATTATTTTTATAGCATCACTATAATCTAATATATTAAAATTATTATTAATAATATTATTTAAATAATCAATTTTTAGATTATTTTTTCTATGTATAAAAACTATATCATCTATATAATTATCTAATAATAAATTATATACGTTTTTTATTAATAATTCAGATAATAATATAATATCATCTAAATTATTAAATGCGATTTCTACTTCTAACATCCAAAATTCAGATAAGTGTTTTCTAGTATTTGAATTTTCTGCTCTAAAAGCAGGACCAAATGTATAAACTTTAGATAATCCACAAGCATAAGATTCTAAATTCAATTGACCAGATACAGTTAAAAAAGTATCTTTACCAAAAAATTTTTTTTTCAAATCATCTTTTAAATGAACTTCAAATAATTGATTATTACCTTCAGTGTTATAACAAGTTATTATAGAGGTTGGAACCCATATAAAATTATTTTTATTCATAAAATTATTTATTGAATTAAAAACAAAACTTCTTATTCTTGATATTGAAGAAAATAATTTAGTTCTTATTCTTAAATGTTCGACTTTTCTTAAAAATTCTAAACTATGTTTCTTTTTAGATATAGGATATGATTTAGGATCATTTATTTTACCTATTATATTTATTTCTGTAGCTTTTATTTCATAACTTTGAAATTTTCCTATAGATTTAATTAATAATCCTATTACATTTAAAGAATATCCTGTAGTTATATTAGTTATTTCTTTATAATTTTTTAAATTATTATTAGAAATTATTTGAATATCATTAAACGATGATCCATCATAAATTGATATAAAAGTTATTCCAATATTAGATGTTCTTTTATTTCTAACCCAACCATTTATAGAAACAATTTTATTTAAAAATTTATCTATATTTTTTAATAAATATAATATTGATATTGAATTTTTCATTTTTTTTAGTATTTTATTATTTATAATAAACATTTATTTGGATAAGGAATTCCAGATATTTTATATATATTTTTATCAAATTTATTTTTAAAAATTAAGTTAAGATAATTTAAACTTATTTTATTATTAATATTTTTTTTATTAAAAAAAATTATTAATATATTTATACTAGGAGAAATTTTATATTTATAATAAAAATCTCTAATAAAATATATTATATCCCAATGTTTATCATTTAATATAATTTTTTTTTTTCTTGCTATATTTATAGCAAAATTTTTATTCCAATTTTTCATATAATATATTTTATTGTATAATAATTTTGTTATCTAATTTAATAGAGGAGTGGCTGAGTGGATTAAAGCACTGGTCTTGAAAACCAGAAATATAAATTTTATATTCTAGAGTTCGAATCTCTACTCCTCTATAATTTTAAATTATATATAAATAAAAAATTATTATAAATTAATATGTAATTATTAGTTTATTTATATAATAAATTAATATAAGTAATATATTTTTATATAAAATTTTTTTATTTATATAATTAATATTATAAACACCTAATAACTTTAATTTAAATAAATTTTTTAATTTATTTTTTATATTGTTAAAGTTTAAAATATTAAATTTATTAATTTTTGAACATATATAATTTATATAATTTTTATTTTTATATTTTATTTTTATTATAAAATTATTAGATATTCTAATATTATTATTTGATAAAATAATTAATTTTATATTTTTATTATTAATATTTTTTATATTATATATTTCTTTTTTTTTATTTTTTAATAAATATATTCTAATAAATAATGGAACTATAATACATATTTCTTCAATATTTTTATTTAAAGATTTCTTTTCCAAAAATCTTAAAATAGATAATGATAATGATTCATAATTTCTTATAAATCCAATTCCATTACATTTAGTACATATATTATTGCATTCATTTAAAGATTTATTTAATCTTTGTCGTGATAATTCTAATAATCCAAATTTAGATATATTTTCCATACAAATTTTTGATTTATCTAAATATAAATATTTACGAAATTCATTTTCTATTTCTAAATTATTTTCTTTTGAAAACATATCTATAAAATCTATTACTATAAGACCGCTTATATCTCTAAATCTTAATTGTTTAGCTATTTCTTTAATAGCTTCTAAGTTAGTTTTAAATGCTGTTTCTTTTATATTTGTAAATTTTGTAGATTTATATGAATTTATATCAATAGCTGTTAATGCTTCAGTTGAATCTATTGATATAGATCCTCCAGATGATAATTTTATCTTTCTTTTAAATATAGATTCAATTTGAGATTCTATTTTAAAATAATTAAATATAGATATATTTTTATCATATATTTTTATTTTATTATTAAATTCAAATCTTCCTAAAATATTTATATATTCTTTAGATTTATTAAAAAAATTAATATCATCTATTATTATTTCTTTTATATCTGGTGTTAAATAATCTCTAAATATTTTTATAAATATATTATTATTTTCATATATTAATGATGGACATTTAGATTTAATATATTTTTCTTTAATAAACTCCCAATTTTTTAAAATTAAATTTAAATCTAATTGTATATCTTCTATTTTTTTACCTATACAAGATGTTCTTATTATAAAACCTATATTTTTAGATATATTTAAGTTTGAAATCATTTTTTTTAAAATAAATCTATTTTTACCTATTATTTTTTTTGATATTCCTTTTATATTAGGATTATTTACTATTAATATAATATATGTTCCTATTAAAGATATAAATGTTGTAAATGACGCACATTTATTTCTTCTTGATTCTTTGTTTATTTGAACTAATATTTCTTGATCTTTTTTTAAATTTTTTATTTTTTCATAATAATTTTGATTATCATTTTTATAACCATTATTTAAAAAAAAGTTATTTGATATTTCTTTAATAGGTAGAAATCCATTTTTTTTATATCCATAATTTATAAATACTGCATTTAAACTAGGTTCTATTTTTATAATTTTACTTTTATAAATATTAAATTTATTTTGACTATAATTTATATTTTCTATATATATATTATATAATTCTTTTTTATTTATAAATGCTATTATTAATTCATCTTTTTGTTTAGTGCTTATTAATATTCTTTTCATAATATTTTATACAATTTAGTATATTAAAATACTAACTATTATTTTATATAATAAGTTTGTATAAATATACATTAAATTTTATATAAACTATATTTATTTTAAATAATAAAGGTTATAAATATGAATTTAATAGATGAATTTAAAAATAATTCTATAGTAATAGATTATGATAATAAAGATAGAAGAATTGATAATTTTATGTTTTCTAATTTTAGAAATATATCAAAATCTTTAATATATAAACATATAAGAATTGGTAATATAAAAGTTAATATAAAAAAAATTACACCTAAATATAAATTAAAAATAAATGATATAATAAAATTTCCAAATTATTATTTAGATACATCTAAAAAAAAAAAAATAAATTTAAAAAAAGAAGAATACATTAACTTTTTTAAAAAAATAATATATGAAGATGATTATTTATTAATAATAAATAAACCATATGGTATATCAGTACATGGAGGAAATAATAATAAAAATATAATTTCTATATTAAAATGTATAAAAAATAATGAAAAAAATCTAAATTTAGTTCATAGATTAGATAAAGAAACATCAGGTATATTAATAATATCTAAAAAAATTAGTATATTAAGAAATCTTCATAAACAATTTAATAATAATTTAATTGAAAGAAAATATATAGCATTAGTAAATGGATTATGGAATTTAAATAATAAAAATATAAATATTTCTATTTCAAAAATAAAAAATAATAAAGGTAAAAATATATCTATATTAAATAATAATGGTAAAAAATGTAGTTCTATATTTAAAATTAATAAAATTTTTTCTGAATTTACATTAATGGATATAAAAATTATTACTGGAAGATTTCATCAAATAAGAATTCATGCTAAATATTGTGGTAATCCTATTGTTTGTGATAAAATATATGGATTTAAAAAAGATAATATAAAAGTTAATAATCTTGGTTTAAAAAGATTATTTTTACATGCTAATTATATTAAATTTTTTCATCCTATTTATAATAAAAAAATTTGTTTATTATCTAATTTAGATAAAGAATTAGAAAATTTTATAAAAAAAATAAATTAACTTTTATAATTTGATAAATAAAAATTATGGCTGTACAAAAAAATAAAAAATCAAAATCAAAATCTAAAATAAGAAGATTTAATAATATAAAAATAAAAAATCCATCAATATCTATTGATTTTTTATCTGGCGAATTACATCTTAGACATCATATTACAAATAATGGATTTTATAGAGGTAAAAAAATTTATTCTAAAGATAATAAATAATATGTATAATTTTATTAACGATAAAATAATTTCAAATTTAGATAAATTTAATAAAAATATAGTTTTAGAATTAAATGATATTTTAAATTTAGATATCATTATAAGAAATATAAGTAAGATTTTATTTTGTACAAAAGATATTAAATTTTGTGATTCTTGTTGTAATTGTAATTTAATAAATACAGATTTAAATAGTAATATATTTATAATAAATAATAATATTAATAATAAATATTTTAATAATTCAAATATAGACTATGAAAAATATATTATAGATAATATATTTTTACCTACTATAAATTTTAAATTTAAATTAATATTTATATACAATATAAATTTGTTATCTAATAATATAAAAAATCTAATATTTAAAAAATTAGATAAAGATGTTAAATATATTAAATTTATATTTATATGTAATAATATAAATAATTTAAATTTTATTTTAAAAACAAAATGTTATCTAATTAAAATAGATAATTATAATATAAATTATAATATTAATATATTAAAGAAAAAATATAATAAATTGAATTATAAATCTATTATAACTTCATTAAGATTATCAAATAATTCTATAATAAAATCATATTTTATATTAAATCCAAATAATTGGATTAAAAGAATTAAATTTATAAATTTATTAAAATCAAATTTTTTAGAAAAAAAATCACTAATATTTATTTTAAATTTAGTAAATTTTAATGAAATAGAAATATATAATCCTATATTTTGGTTATTAACTTTTATATTAGATTCTATAAAATATAAAAATAATTTTAATATTTGTATTAAAAATATAGATAGTATTAATATATTAAAAATAATATCAGATTTATTTTCATATAATATATTAAATATTATTTTAGATAAATTAATAGAATATTTTTATATAATAAACAAAAATATTAATATAGATAAATCATTTATATTAATAAAAAATATACTATATATAGAAAGTATAATTTAAAATAATTAAATATTTAATAATTTATGTATGATATAAATAATATATTTTATAAAATAATAAATGGACATATAAAATCAGATATAATTTATAAAGATAAAATTGTAACTGCATTTTATGATATAAATCCTAAGGCATTAATACATATACTAATAGTTACTAATAAACTAATATCTACATTAAATGATATAAACATTAAAGATAAATATATAATTGGTCATTTAATATATATATCCACTAAAATAGCAAAAATGAAAGGTATGTCTGATAATGGATATAGATTAATAATTAATTGTAATAATTATGGAGGACAAGAAATAAATCATTTACATGTACATTTATTAGGAGGTGAAAAATTAAAAAATCTATAGAATATTTGATTCTATAATAGCACCTCCTATACAAATTTCATTAATATAAAAAACTACAGATTGACCTGGAACTACTATTCCATATAATTTATTAAAAATTATTTTTACTTTATTATTATTTATAAATTCTATTTTAGATTTCATAGTATTTTTACTATATCTAAGTTTTACTTCAATATCTAATCTATATATATTTTTTATTTCATTTATTAAATTAACAGAATTTGCTATTAATCCTTTTGATAATAAATTTGGATGATTTTTATCTTGAGATACTATTATTGTATTATTTATAACGTTTTTATCTATAATATACCATGGTTTTGATAAATATTTTTTTATCCCACCTATATTTAATCCATATCTTTGGCCTATAGTATAAAAATGTATTCCGTTATGAGTACCTATATTAATATTATCTGAAGTAATTATATTTCCATATTTTAATGGTATAAATTTACTAATAAATTTTCTAAAATTTTTTTCTCCTATAAAACATATTCCAGTAGAAGATTTTTTATCAAAATTTTCAAAGTTTAATTTTTTAGCTAATTCTCTAACATTTTTTTTATACATCCATCCTAATGGAAATAAACAAAATTTTAAATTATCATTATTTAGTGTATATAAAAAATAACTTTGATCTTTATCCTTATCTATAGATTTTAATAAAAAATTTTTATTTTTAAAAAATATATTTTTTACATAATGTCCAGTAGATATATAATTTGCTCCAATATTATTTAATACATATTTTATTAATAGATTAAATTTAATTTCTTTATTACACAAAATATCTGGATTAGGAGTTAATCCTAATTTAAGTTTATCTAATGTTATTTTAAATACTTTTTCCCAATATTCTTTTGAAAAATTTATAAAATTTAATTTTATATTTAATCTACTAGATATTAATTTTGCATAAAAAAAATCTTCTTCAGAATTACAATAATTATTATTATCGTCAATATTCCAATTTTTCATAAAAATACCTTCTACATAGTATCCCATATTTTTTAATATATAAGCAGATATAGCTGAATCAACCCCTCCGGAAATAGCTACTATTACAAATTTTTTATTATTAATCATTTTGTATATAATTTTATTTAAAATATTAATATAATATATTATATTAAATAAATAATATGTCGATATAGTTTTAATATAAAACAATATATTCGTAATATATAATTATGGGTTTAAATCCCATTATCGACATATTATGTTGTATAATTTATTAATAATTTATAGTGAGATGTCTGAGTGGTTTAAAGAACATGTTTGGAAAACATGTATATGTGTTAAAACATATCGAGGGTTCGAATCCCTCTCTCACTGTATTATTATGATATAATTATTTAATATGAATATAATAAAAAATTTAGTATTAATAGGTATTACTACATCATTATCTAGAACACTTGGTTTTGTAAGAGATGTTATTATAGCTAGAATGTTTGGAGCTTCAGATATTACAGATTCATTTTTTATATCTTTTAAATTAATAAATTTTTTAAGAAAGATACTTATAGAAGGTTCATTTTTTCAAGTATTTATTCCAATTTTATCAGAATATAAAAAAAATAAAAATATAAATGAGATAAAGGATTTTTTAAGTTGTACTATAGGATTAATAATGTTGTTATTAATAATAATTACTATTATAGGAATATTATTTTCTCCAACAATATTAAAAATATTTGCTCCAAATATAAATTCTAATATTAAATTTAATTTAACAAATAAAATATTTAGAATAATATTTCCATATATTATTATATCTACATTATCTATGTTAGTTAGTTCTGTATTAAATATGTGGGATAATTTTATAGTTCCATCATTATCTTTATCATTTATTAATATAATAATAATATTATTTTCAATATTTTCTAATAAAATATCTAATCCACCTATATTATCTTTAGCGTGGTCAATATTAATTGGTAATATATTTCAATTAATTTATCAATTAAAATATATTAATGATATAGATATGATTATAATTCCTACAATATCACTAAAAAATAGTGGATTAAAAAAATTAATTAATAATATATGGTTAGCTTTATTAAGTACTTCTATAAATCAAATATCTATGATAAGTAATACTATTTTTACTTCATTTTTACCATCAGGATCTATATCTTGGATGTATTATGCAGACAAAATAATAGAATTTCCATCTGGAATAATAATATCTACATTAAATACTATTTTACTTCCTTATTTATCAAAAAGTGCTATAAATAATGATAAAAATGAATATTCTAAATTTTTAGATATAGGATTAAGATTATCTATATTAATATCATTACCAATTACTATTATTTTGATAGTTTTATCTAAATTAATAATTTTTTCTATTTTTAAATATGGTAAATTTTCTTATTTTGATGCATTAATGACATCTCAATCATTAATAGCATATTCTATAGGATTAATAGGAATTATATTAGTTAAAATTTTAACTCCAAGTTTTTATTCTTATCAAGATAATGTAACTCCACTAAAAATATCAATTATAACTTTTATAATAACTCAAATATTAAATTTTATATTTATAACAACACTAAAACATATTGGTTTGTCTTTATCAATAGGATTATCTGCATGTTTTAATTCATTATTATTGTATATATATTTAATTAAAAATAATTTATTTAAACCTAAATTAGGATGGAAAAAATTTATTTATAAAATAGTAATTTCATCAATTAATATGTTATTAATATTAATTATATTTATTAAAATTTTAAATTATATTAAAAATAATTTAATTTATAGATTATTAAAATTAATTTTTCTTATTGCTATTGGAATAATTACATATATTTTGTCATTAAAATTATTTAATTTTAATATAAATGATATAATTTAATTAAATTAAATTTTTTTTATTATTTTAATTCCAAGTAATTCTAAACCTTTCTTTATTATATTAGAAGTTAATATACATAAATTTAGTTTAGTATTTTTTATATCTATATTATTTATATATATAATTTTATCTGTAGAATAAAATTTAGAAAATTTTTTAGATATCTCATATAAATATAAACATAATAAATTTGGAGTACATAATTTAGATACTTTATGTATTATAAATTCAAATTTTATTATTAATAATGATAAATCAAGTTCTTCTTTATTATTTATTTTAAAATTTTTATAACTTAAGTAATTTAGATTATTTATTTTATTTTTTTTTAATATAGATAAAATTCTAACATATGAATAATATATATATATTGCAGTATTATCTTTTAAAGATAAAATTTTATCTATATCAAAAATATAATTATTATTTTTATTTCTAGATAAATCAAAATATTTTAATGATCCTATACCTATAATTTTTGATAATTTATTAATTTCATTAATATTTAAATTTTTATTTTTATTTAATAAAAATATTTTGGTTTTTTCTATAGATTCTTTTATTAATTCTTTTAGTTTAAATGAATCACCTTCTCTTGTTTTTAATGGTTTTTTATCTTTATTTAAAATCATTCCAAATGAATGAAATTCTAATTTAGAATTAGTTATATATTTGGCCTTTTTAGCTATATAAAAAGATTGTTTGAAATGATTACTTTGTCTTTTATCTATAAAATATATTATTTTATATGGTTTAAAAAATTCACATCTATATTTTATAGATGTTATTTCTGTTGTTAAATATAAATGTGTATTATTTTTTTTTTGTATTATTGCACACATTTTTTTTCCATATCTATTTTTAGTATTTTTTAATGGAATTAATATTAATCCATTTTTATTTTTTGCTATATTTTTTTTTAATAAATCATTTATGACATTTGGTATCATATTTTTATAAAAACTTTCTCCAATAATATTATTTATTTTTAAATCAATATTAAGTTCTTTATATATATATTGATTATTTTTTATAGATATTTTTGTTAAAATTTTCCATATTTTATTATATAAATTATTTTTATTTTGTAATTTTAATAAACATATTTGTGATTTTTCTGCAAAACTTAAATTATTTTTATAATCTAATTTAGATATTTTATATATATTTTCTATTTCATCTATAGAAATTTTTTTTATTGTTAAATCTTTATGTTTATTTAATTCAATTATTTTACATATTGTCATACCAAAATTTATTCCCCAATCTCCTACATGATTTATTTTTATTATATTATTTCCTAAAAATTTTAGTATTTTAGATAATGAATCTCCTATTATTGTTGATTTTAAATGACCAACATGCATTTCTTTCATTAAATTTGGAGATGAATAATCTATTATTATATTTTTACTAATTTTATTTAATTTAAAAATTAATTTATTTGATTTTATTATTTTTACAATTTTCTTCTCTATATAATTATTATTTATAAAAATATTAATAAAATCATTATCTATATTAATTTTATATATAAAACTTAATTTTAATAATTCTATTTTTAGATTATTTAATATTTCTTCTTCTTTTAAATTAAATTTTTTTATAAAAAATTGAATTCCATTTATTTTTATATGATATATATCTATATTTAAACTATTTGTTATAATTATTTTATCTTTTATATCTTTAAAATTTGAATTTTTTATTAATTTATATATTTTATTATATATTTTATTATATATATTTATCATATTTATTTAATATTAAGTCATGATTTTTAGGATTTATAGAAGCGTCTTTAGCTAATTTATCGCATATATTATTTTCTATACAATTAGAATGACTCTTAATCCAATTCCAATTTAATATATAATTATTGCTTAATAAATATAATTTTTTCCATAAATCTATATTTTTTATTATCTTATTTTTAGAAGATCTCCAATTATTTTTTATCCAATTATTTATCCATATTGTAATACCATTTTTTACATATAAACTATCTAAATTAATATTTATTTTTTTAAAATTTTTTAGTATTTCTAATGATTTTATTACAGCTATTAATTCCATTCTATTATTTGTTGTAAAATAATATCCAGAACTAAACTTAAATATATTATTATTATATTTTATTATAATACCATATCCTCCAGGTCCAGGATTATTTGTACATGATCCATCAGTAAAAACATTTATTATATTCATATTATTTTAATTTAATAATTTTAATTATTATAATATAATAATTATATGTTATTAAAAAGAATTGTTTTAGATATAGAAACTACTGGAATAAATAAATATAATAAATACTATTATATAGGACATAAAATAATAGAAATTGGTGCTATAGAAATTACTAATTTTAACATTACTAATAATAAATTTCATTCATATATAAATCCTAATAGAAATGTAGATAAAGAAGCTTATAATATACATGGTATAGATAATAAATTATTATATAATAAACCTTTATTTAGTGATATAGTAGATAATTTTATAAAATTTATATATAAAAGTGAATTAATAATTCATAATGCTAAATTTGATATTAGTTTTATTAATTATGAATTAAATTTGATAAATTATAAAATTAGTAATATAAAAAGTATATGTAATATAATAGATACTTTATCATTAGCTAGAAAAAAATTTCCAGGTAAAAAAAATAATTTAGATTCTTTATGTGATAGATTTAATATAAATAGAGAAAATCGTAATTTTCATGGTGCATTAATTGACGCTATTTTATTGGCTAAAGTTTTTTTATTATTAATAAAAAAACAATCAAAAATATTATTTGAAACTGAAAATAGTAAAAAATATGATATCATATTGTATAAAAATAATAATAATATAAATTATAAATTAGAAAATTTAATTATATTAAAAGCAAATAAAAAAGAATTAAATAATCATATTAATTTATTAAATTTTATTAAAATAAAATATTTAAATAAATAAATTGGTGCGGTAGTTCAGAAGGATAGAATATCGGCCTGTCACGCCGGAGGTCACGGGTTCAAATCCCGTTCGCACCGTGTTAATATTTATTAAATTTTAAAATTTATTATTATTTAATAAATATTAATAATATAATAATTATAATTTATTTATAATTATCAAAATATAAATTAATTTAAATATATGAAAAATGAAGTTTTAATAAATGAAGAAAAAAAATCAATAGAAAATACAAAAAAAATTCCAGTTTTACCTCTAAGAGATATAGTTATATATCCTAATATGATTGTTCCATTATTTGTTGGAAGGGAAAAATCTATAAAATCTATAGAAATATCAATAAAAAGTGATAAAAAATTAGTTTTATTAACTCAAAAAAATAATTTAAATGAATCACCAAAAGTAGAAGATTTATTTAAAGTAGGAACTTTATCGCATATATTACAAATGTTTAAACTTAATGATGGAACAATAAAAGTTTTAATTGAAGGTATATATAGAGCAAGTATTTTAGATATAGAAGATAATGGAAATTATATAACAGCTAATATAAAAAATATAAGTATAGTTAAAAAAATAGATAAAGAAGATATATTTATAAAAATAATAATAAATCAATTTGAAACATATATAAAATTAAGTAAAAAATTATCTATTGATATATTAATTTCATTAAATGAAATTAATGATATATCTAAACTTGTTGATACAATAGCAGCACATTTACCAATAAAATTAAATAATAAACAAAAAATATTAGAAATAGTAGATATAAATGAAAGAATTAATTTTTTAATAAAATTAATAGAATATGAAATAGAATTATTACAAATAGAAAAAAAAATAAAAAATAGAATAAGAAAACAAATGGAGAAAAGTCAGAAAGAGTATTATTTAAATGAACAAATAAAAGCTATTCAAAAAGAATTAAATAATATAAATAATACAAATGATGAGTATAAAATATTAAAAGATAAAATAAATATATCTGGAATGAATAAAGATGTAAAAATTAAAGTTGAAAACGAACTACAAAAACTTAAAATGATGTCTCCTATATCAGCTGAAGCATCTGTAATAAGAGGATATATAGATTGGATGATATCAATGCCTTGGAAAAAAAGAAATAGACTTAAAAAAAATATAAATTTTGCTCAAAATATATTAGATAAAAATCATTATGGATTAAATAAAGTTAAAGAATATATTTTAGAATATTTAGCTGTGCAAAATAGAGTTAATAAAATTAAAGGTCCTATATTATGTTTAGTTGGTCCTCCTGGGGTAGGTAAAACCTCTTTAGGAAAATCAATAGCAAAAGCTACTGGTAGAAAATATGTAAAAATATCATTAGGAGGTATAAAAGATGAAGCTGAAATAAGAGGACATAGAAAAACTTATATAGGGTCAATGCCTGGTAAATTAATACAAAAAATGTCTAAAGTAGGAGTTAAAAATCCTTTATTCTTATTAGATGAAATAGATAAAATGTCATTTGATATGAGAGGAGATCCTGCTTCTGCATTATTAGAAGCTTTAGATTCAGAACAAAATGCTTATTTTAATGATAATTATTTAGAAGTTGATTATGATTTATCTGAGGTTATGTTTGTTGCAACATCAAATTCTACTGAAATTCCAACTACTTTACTAGATAGAATGGAAATTATTAAATTGCATGGATACTCAGAAGAAGAAAAATTAAATATAGCTAATAATTTTTTATTAAAAAAACAAATTAAAATAAATGCATTAAAAGACTATGAAATAGAATTTGATAATTCTTCTATATTATCTATAATAAGATATTATACAAAAGAATCAGGAGTTAGAAATTTGGAAAGAGAAATATCTAAAATATGTAGAAAAGTTGTTAAAATATTATTAGTAAATAAAAAAATAAAAAGTATATTAATAAATGAAAACAATATAGTAGATTTTTTAGGTATAAAAAAATTTGATTTTGGAAAATTTGAAGATAATTTATCTGTAGGACAAACAATAGGATTAGCTTGGACTGAATATGGTGGTGATTTATTAACAATAGAATCATATTGTGTTCCGGGTAGAGGTAAATTAATTAATACAGGATCATTAGGAAAAGTTATGTGTGAATCTATACAAACAGCATTAACTGTAGCAAAATTTAAAGTTAATAAATTTATTGTAAGAGATTATAAATTTTATGAAATTAATGATATACATGTACATGTTCCTGAATGTTCTACTCCAAAAGATGGACCTAGTGCTGGAGTAGCAATATGTTTATCTATTATATCATGTTTAATTAATAAACCAATTAAATCCGGTATAGCTATAACTGGTGAAATAACTTTAAATGGTAAAGTATTACCTATAGGTGGTTTGAAAGAAAAAATATTAGCAGCAAAAAGAGGAAATATTAAATATATTTTAATACCTAAAAATAATTTAAAAGATTTAAAAGAAATAGAAATAGATATAACTGATTTAAATATTATAGGAATAAGTGATATCGAAGAGGTGATTAATATTTCTTTAATATAATATGTTTTTTATAATTAAGATAAATTTTTTATATTCATTATTTATAATATTATTATTTATAATATTAAATTTACATAATTATAATTGGAAACCAATAATAAGTAATAAAATTATATTAAATTTAATATTTTATATATTAAGATTAATTAATTTAGATATATTTATTTTAATTTTATTTATAGTAAGTTTACTATTATTATATTTTTTAAATAAAAAAAATATAATAAAAATTAAATATATATTAATATTTAATTTAACTAAATTATTATTAAATCAATTTATAAAGATATTATTAAAAAATATATATAAAATTCCTAGACCTTATATTTTATATATAAATAATAAATTAAATATAAATATAAATGAGTTTATAATTTTATTTGAATCAAAAAAAATAAATTTGTTTTATAAACTATTTGATAGTATATTAAATATAGATAATAGAATTAATTTAATATATAATTATTATTCTGTAATATCAGGACATGTTTTATTATTGTTAAATATATATGATATTTATTCTTTTATGTTTTATATTAATAATAAATATAATATATTTTTAATATTTTCTATAATCAATATATTATTAATATATAGTAGATTGATACTTGGAATGCATTTTTTTATTGATATTATATTTAGTATATTATTGAATTTTATATCTTCTTTATTAATTATTTTATTTCAAAAATTAATATTTAAAATAAAATATTAAAATAATTGTTATTAATTTTAAATATTTATAATATAATTATAGTATATTATTCCTCTGTAGTTCAGTGGTAGAACGTCGGACTGTTAATCCGTATGTCACTGGTTCGAATCCAGTCAGAGGAGATATTTGGTGATCGTAGCTCAGTTGGAAGAGTTCTGGATTGTGGATCCAGATGTCATGGGTTCGAATCCCATCGATCACCCCTCTTTTTTTTTATTTTCTTTATTATTTATTTTAATTTTATTTTTTTTTCGGTGAGTAGCGCAGTTTGGTAGCGCAACTGGTTTGGGACCAGTAGGTCGGAGGTTCAAATCCTCTCTCACCGATTTTATTATAAATAATAATTTATTATTAAGTTTATTCTTTCTATTGTATTTTTTTTTCCTATTAAATATATTATATAATACAATTCTGGAGTTTTATCTACTCCAGATATTAATTTTCTTATTATAAAATAAAATTTTTTTTTAATATTAATATTTTTATTTTTTAATAATTTATTTATTATATTTTTTATATTAGATATTCTCCAAATTGTAATATTATTTATATTTTTTAAAAATTTAGTTATAATTTCTATTAATTCTTTATTAGAATTTATATATAAATATATTTCTTGTATATTTATATTGTTATTATAAAATATATATTTTGTTATAATAAATAATTCATTAAATGTACTAAATCTATTTTTAAATATTTTTAATATTTTATTAATATTTTTATTTATTATAAATTTATTATTTGTATATTTTAAATAAAAAAATATTCTTTTTCTTATTTTATAAATTGATAATTTTGATATATATAATTTATTTATATATAATAATTTTTTTTTATCAAAAATTATTGATGATTTGCTTATTTTATTTATATTAAAATTATTTATAATATATTTAATATTAATTATATTATTAATTATATTTGGATTTGTTATAAAATGTAATATTGATTCATATAAAAAACCTTCTTTTATTAATTCTTCTATATTATAATTATTATTATGTTTTGAAATTTTATTTTTATTAATATCTAAAGTTATAGGTACATGAATATATTTTGGTATTTTACAATTTAAAGATTTTAAAATATTTATTTGTCTAGGAGTATTACTTATATGATCGTTTCCTCTTATTATATGTGTTATTTTCATATAAAAATCATCTACAGTTGAACAAAAATTATATGTAAAATAACCATTACTTTTTTTAATTATTAAATCATCTAATTCTTTATTATTAAATTTTAAATTTCCATATATTAAATCGTTAAAATATGTATAATTTTTATCAGGATTTTTAAATCTTATTACAAATTTTTTATTATTTTTTATATTATTATATATAGTTTTATAATTAAGATTTCTACATAATTTATCATATTTTGGTTTTTCTTTATTTAAAATTTGAGTTTCTTTTATATTTTTTAATCTTTCTTTTGAACAAAAACAATAATATGCTTTATTATTTTTTATCATTAATTTTATTATTTTTTCATATTTTTTATTTCTATTAGATTGATATATAATTTTTTTATTCCAACTAATCTTTAACCATTTTAATTGATATATTATTTTATTTATATAAAAACTATTTTTTTCTTTTGTATTTTCTATTCTTAAAAAAAAGTTTCCATTATATTTTTTTGAAAATAACCAAGAATATATTGCTATTCTTATATTTCCTATATGTAAATTTCCTGTAGGACTAGGAGCAAATCTTGTATTTATATTTTTCATTTATATACCTAAATACTTAAAATTAATTTAAATAATTAATATTGACCTTAAATGTTTTAATAATTATAATAATTAATATTATAGGTAATTAGCTCAGATAGGAAGAGCATCTCTCTTACAAAGAGAAGGTCGGCGGTTCGATTCCGTCATTACCTATTAAGGGTTGTTAGCTCAGCTTGGTAGAGCAGTTGACTTTTAATCAATTGGTCGCAGGTTCGAATCCTGCACGACCCATATATTTATTAATTATTTTTAATATTTAAATAATTAGTTAATTTATATATTAGATCTATATTTATTTTATTATTCATAAAATTATTTAATGAATTAAATTCATTTTTATTTATATTTAATTTATTATTTATATAATCATTTTTATATTCTTTTATTAATTTTAATATATTATTATATTTTAATGATAATTTTATAGATGTTTTTTTTCCTATGTTATTTATTCCAAGAGAATATATAAATTTATATAATGTTGTATTTTTTGATATTTCTAAGGAATTTAATATATTATTTGCTTTTTTAAATTTTATATTAGGTATTAATAATAAATTATTAATATTTAAATTATATAAATCAATAGGTGAATTTATTTTTATATATTTATTAATAATATTTATAGTTTTTTTCCCTAATCCTTTAGCAAAGTTACAATCTTTTGAAAAAAAATGATTTATTTTATTATTTATTTGAGATTTACAGAAAAAACTATATGAACATTTTAATATATTATTAATATTTTCAATTTTTGAATTACAAGATGGACAATTTTCAGGAATATTTATTATTTTATTATTTTTTTTTTCAATTACATTTTTTATAGTTGGAATAACATCCCCTGATCTTTTTATTAAAATTTTATCTCCTATATTTATATTTAATTTAATCATTTTATTTATATTATTTAGATATATTTTTTTAATTAATACACCTGATATTATTACTTCATTTATTTCTGCTATCGGAATTAAAGTTCCAGTTTTTGTTATATCAAAATATATATTTTTTACATATGTAACAGCTTCTTCTGATGGAAATTTATATGCTACAGCCCAATTAGGAAATTTACTTGATAATCCTAATTTATTTTGTAAATTTATTGAATCAATTTTAACAACTAATCCATCTATAGAATATTTTAATTTATGTCTATTTTTTTTTAAATTTAAATAATATTTATATATTGAATCTATATTATTAAATTTTTTATATTTATTTTTATAATTAAATCCTAGATTATTTAATATATTTAAAATTTCAAATTGACTATTATTATTAAAAATACTATTTTTATTAGTAATTTTACCTAAACCATAGCAGAAAAAATTTAATATATTATTTTTTATACTATTATTTTTTTTTTGTCTTGCTAATCCAGATGCTGCATTTCTTGAATTAGAAAATGTTTTTTTATTTTTTAATTTTAATTTTTTATTAAAATTAAAAAATTCTTTATTTGATATACATATTTCTCCTCTTATTTCAACTAAATTTGGTAATAAAAATTTTTTATTTAATTTTTTAGGAATTCCATTTATATTATCTATATTATGATATATACTTTCACCATATAATCCATTACCTCTAGTTGATATACTTATTAATATTCCTTTTTTATATATCAAATTTGCTGCTAATCCATCTAATTTATATTCACAACAATATTCAATTTTATTTATTAAATTTAATTTATTATTTATTTTATTTATAAATTTATTATATTCTTCAAATGAATATATTGTTTTTAGAGATAACATAATATTAAAATGTTTTATATTATCACGTAAATTTAATATAAAGTTATTTATTTTTATAGTTGGAGAATTTTTCGTTTTATATTCAGGATATTTATCTTCTAAATATTTTAATTTTTTTAATAAAAGATCATATTCATAATCTGATATTTTTATTTTATTTAATATAAAATATCTGTATTCTAAAGATATTATTTTTTTTCTTAAATTATATATTATATTTTCTATATTTTTATTATTCATTAATTTATATTAACATATATAATATTATATTTTATAAAATTTTAATTATGAAAATAAAAAAAAAATATTATGGAACCGCAGTTATTTTATGTGATGAATATAATAACTTATTTAATAAAAAAATATTTAACAAATATAAAGAAATAATTTTTTTAAAAAAGAAATTTAAATTTATATTAAATCAATTTAAAATCAACTTTTTTAAGGTAAATAAATATATAGGTAATATTGAATTTAAAAAAAAAATAAAGAACATAATATATATATTAGAAAATAAAAATATTTTATATAAATCAATATTAATGATTAAAAATAATTCATTTAATTCAGTTAAATCATTAATATTAACACTTAATAATGAATTTAATAAAGAAAATGATGTTGAATATAATAATAATTTAATATATATAGGTAATTTTATAATAAATGTTATATTTAATAATTTAATTTTAAATAAATATATTAATAATAATGAAAATTCAATACTTTTAGTAAAAAATATTTCTTTATTGTATATAATAAAATTTATTTTTTTAAATGTTAAATATATACTAATTGAAGATAACTATTTTACTAATAATTTTAAAAAAAAATATATATTTTTTAATAATGAATATATTTTTTTAAAAGTAAAAAATATTTTTAATTTTATAAAAAATGGAGATTTTTTAATTATTGATTATTTACTTAAAAAAATTTACATAAATCCTTCATCATTAAAAATAAAACAAATATATAATACTTAATTAAACTATTTACTTTAAAATATTATTAATATAATATATTTATATATATTCAAATATTATATAGAGGAAAAGTATGATTTTAAGAAATATATTATCTAATGCATTAAGAATATTAAGTATGGATATGGTTGAAAATGCAAAATCAGGACATCCTGGTGCTCCTATGGGAATGTCTGATATATTTGAAGTTTTATGGAGAGATTTTATTAATCATAATCCTAAAAACCCTAAATGGATTAATAGAGATAGATTTGTATTATCAAATGGACATTGTTCAGCTTTATTATATAGTGTATTACATCTTACTGGATATAATATATCTATATCAGATTTAAAAAATTTTAGAAAATTAAATTCTAAAACACCTGGACATCCAGAATATTCTCATACTGAAGGTATAGAAGTTACAACTGGACCATTAGGTCAAGGATTAGCTAACGCTGTAGGATTTGCTATAGCAGAAAAAACATTATCAAGTCAATTTAATAAAAATAATTTTAATATTATAAATCATAATACATATGTATTTGTTGGAGATGGATGTTTAATGGAAGGAATATCACATGAGGTATGTTCATTAGCTGGTAAATTAAAATTAAATAAATTAATTGTTTTTTATGATAAAAATAATGTATCTATAGATGGTAATACTGAAAATTGGTTTATAGATGATACAAAAAATAGATTTTTATCATATGATTGGAATGTTATAAATATAAATGGACATGATAGTAAATCTATATTTAATTCTATATATAATGCTAAAAAATCTAATAAACCAAATTTAATAATATGTAATACATTAATAGGATATGGATCTCCTAATAAATGTGGTGACTATAAAATTCATGGAACACCTTTAGGTAAGGAAGAATCAATAAATACTAGAAAATTTTTAAATTGGAATTATGAACCATTTTATATACCTAAAGAAATATATAATGAATGGAATTCAGTTAAAGTAGGTATTAAAAAAGAAAATAATTGGAATAAAATGTTGTTTAAATATAAATTAAAATTTCCAGAATTATTTAATGAATTAAATAGAAGAATAAATAAAGAATTACCTAAAGATTGGAATGAATATAATGAAAAAATAATTTCAGACATAAAAAATAATTTAGAAAATATATCTACAAGAAAAGCATCACAAAATGTTATAGAAAAATTTGTTAGTAAATTACCAGAATTAATAGGTGGTTCTTCAGATTTAACTTCTAGTGTATTAACAAATTGTTCAAAATCTATTCCAATAGATAAATTTTCATATGGGAATTATATAAATTATGGAGTTAGAGAATTTGGTATGACAGCTATAAATAATGGTATTTCAATATATAATGGATTTATTCCATATGGCGGTACCTTTTTATCTTTTATGGATTATGCTAAAAGTGCTGTAAGAATGTCTGCGTTAATGAAATTAAGAAGTATACATATATATAGTCATGATTCTGTATTTATAGGTGAAGATGGACCAACTCATCAACCTGTAGAACAATTAGATTCTTTAAGATTAATACCTAATTTACATATATGGCGTCCATTTAATCAAATAGAAACAGTTATAGCATGGAAATATGCGATAGAAAGATTAGATGGTCCTACAGCATTAATACTATCTAGACAAAATATATATTCTAATAATTTATTAATAAATAATATTTTTAATATATATAAAGGTGGATATATAGTTAAAAGTTGTAATGAATATCCTGATATAACAATAATATCTACAGGATCTGAAATTGAATTATCTTATAATTTATATATTCTTTTAAGTAAAAAAAAAATTAAAACTAGATTAGTATCAATTCCTTCTACTAGTGTATTTGATTTACAAAATAAATCTTATTATTATGATGTATTACCGAAAAAATCTAAAAAAATAATAATAGAAGCTAGTTATTCTAATTTTTGGTATAAATATTTAGAAAATAATGGAAAAATAATAGGAATTAAAACATTTGGTAAATCTGGAAGTATAGATGAATTGCATGAATATTTTGGATTTAAAGAAAGTAATATATTTAATGATATAAAAAATTTATTTAATTAATAAATATTGATTTTTATTTATATTAGATATATATTGTTATTAATAATTAATATTTATTAAATTTTTTATTATTTATATTAATCTAATAAATATATTTTAAATAATTTAAAGAGAAATAATATGAATAAATTATTATTAATAGTATATGTATTTTTATTTGGTTTTAGTAATTTAAACTGTAAATGTAAAACCGTTGATGAAATAGTTGCAGTTGTAAATAATTTAGTAATTTTAAAAAGTGAATTAAATAATTTTAAGAAATTAATAGAATTAGATGGATCATTTAAAAAAGAAGTAGATAATTCTAAATTAGATAATATTTTATTAAATCAATTAATAATAGATAAAATGAGTTATCAAATTGCATTAGAAAAAAATATTTTAGTTAATAATTCTGATGTTAATAGATTTATAGAAAATATAGCAAATCAAAACTCTATTAGTAAAGATGTTTTTTTAAAAAGAATTAGTCTTAATAATATTAATATAAATTATTATAAAGATTTTATTAAAAGAAAAATAACTAATAATATTTTATATAATAAAGAAATAAGAAAATTAATTGATGTTACTGATAAAGAAATTTTAGATATGTATAAAAATATAGATTCTAATAAAATATTAGATTTATTTACAAGTTATGATTTTTATGAAATATATGTACCTTTTAATGAAAAATCTAAATTAAATATAAATATTAATAATAAAAGTTTTATTAATAATTTATTATTTATGCTTAAAAATAATTATTCTTTAGATATAATAAAAAAATTTATTAATGTTTATAATAAAAATGTAAAGATAAATGAATATAAAGATATAAAATTAAAAAATTTAAATAGTATTTATATACCTTATTTTAATAAAATTAATAAAGAAAAGTTTGTTGTTGATCCAATAGTAGTAGATAATAATATGTATTTAATAAAAATAAATAAAATACATAAAGAAAATTTCTCTAGATTAGTTAATGAAGTTAATATATCTAATATATTAATAAAAGATAAAGATTTAACAAAAGAAATAAAAGATAAAGTTGATAGTATATATAAAGATATAAAAAATAATAAAATTTCATTTTCTGAAGCTGCTAAAAAATATTCAGAAGATAATGTATCTTCTAATAACGGAGGAAATGTAGGATGGTATATAATAAATATTTATAATAAAGATTTTATAAATGAAATAAATAAATTAAAAATTGGAGAAATTAGTAAACCATTTTTTTCTAATAAGAGTTGGAATTTAATAAAATTAGTAAATACAAGAAATGTAAAATATGGTGAATTTATAAAGAAAAAATATATATATGAATACATTTTTAATAAAAAATTCTCAAAAGAATTAGAACAATGGATAGAAAATAATAAAAAATTGACATATATAAAAATATATAATTAAATATTAATTTATTATATATTTTTTATATTTATGAGAAATAATAAATTTGATCAAATTTTTCTTAAAGATATAAATATTATAAATTTTATAATTAAAAATATAAATCCTAAATATTATCAAAATATAGTTGAAATCGGGCCCGGTTTAGGATCTATAACATTACCAATTATTAAGTATTTAAATTTATTAACTTTAATAGAAATAGATAAAAATATATCTAATAAATTGATTAGATTATTAAATATTAATAGTAATAAAATTATATTATATAATGAAGATGCTAGATTTTTTAATTATAATAAATTAATTAAAAATAAATATGATAAATTAAGAATATTTGGTAATTTACCATATAATAATTCATTATTAATAATTATAAATTGTATTAAATATTATAATATAATACATGATATTCATTTTATGATTCAAAGAGAATTATCAGAAAAATTAATTAGTAATAAATTATGTAAATCTAATATATTAATTAGATGTTTTTTTAATATTAATATTATATATAAAAATATACATCCTAATTCATTTTATCCGAAACCTAAAGTTTATTCTTCAATAATTAAAATAATTCCTAAAAAAAAAAATTTGTCTATAAAATATTTATTTTTTTTAAAAAAAATATCAAGAATACTTTTTTGTAACAAAAGAAAAATAATTAAAAATAATTTAAAAAATTTATTTAATATTAATAATTTAATTTTATTAGAAAAATTAAATTTTATTAATTTAAATTTAAGAGCAGAAAATTTATCTATTAATCAATTTATAAAATTATTATTTTTTTATTTAAAAAATAAGTAAAAATAAATAATTATACAAATTTTCTTATTTCATTTATATTATTCATATTATTAAAACATCTATTACATATATAATCTTCTTTTTTATAATTTATTTTATTATTTACTTCACATAAATGCCAACATCTATTACATTTTATTCCATTAATTTTATCTAAAAATATCTTATTATTACCTATATGTATAAAATCTTTAATTTTTTCTGGAAAATTTTCAATTTTATTAATTGTTACTTTAGAAGTTATAAATATATAATGTAATTCATTTTTTAATAATTTTATTTCATTAAATAAATATTTATCCAAATATAGATATATATGTAATTCTAAATTACTATTTATAACTTTATGTTTTTTAATTATTTCTATTTTTTTATTTATTTCATTTTTTATATTAAATATAAAATTCCATATTTTATTACTTAATATTTTATATTTATTTATATTTTTTAATTTATTAAACCATTCTTCTGTAAATATAGATTTAGATCTATTTCCAGGAATATATTCCCATATTTCTTCTGATGTAAAAGATAATATTGGAGATATCCATCTAACTAAAGATTCTAATATATAAAATATAGATGTTTGACAACTTCTTCTTGGAATAGAATCTTTCCCTAAAGTATATTGTCTATCTTTTATTATTTCTAAATAATTTGAACTCAAATCAACTGAACAAAAATTTATTATATGATCTAAAACATTACAAAAATTATATGAATTATATAAATAAATTATTTTTTTTTGTAAAAAATAAGTTTTTTTTAATATCCATAAATCTATTTGAACCATATTTTCATAATTTATATAATCTTTATTATAATCAAAATCATATAAATTAGATAATAAAAATCTAATAGTATTTCTTATTTTTTTATAATTATCAGATACTCTATCTAAAATTTCATATGAAACTGATATATTTTTTTTATAATCAGACGAAGATACCCACAATCTAATTATATCAGATCCAAATTTTTTAATTAATTCATTAGGATTTATTATATTTCCAATCGATTTAGACATTTTTTTTTTATTTTTATCTATAACAAATCCATGTGTTAATATATTTTTATATGATGATTTATTATTTAACGCAATAGATATTAATAATGATGACATAAACCAACCTCTATATTGATCTATTCCTTCAACACATAAATCTATATAATTTTTATCTTTAAATTTATCAATATCTTTTACTACAGAAAAAAATGTGGTTCCAGAATCAAACCATACATCTAAAACATCATATACTTTTACATAATCTTTATAATTTTCTGTTAATTCACATAAATTAATATCCCACCATGATTGAATACCATATTTTTCTATAATATTAGAAATTTTTTCTATTATAATATCTATATCAGGATGTAATTTATTATTATATTTGTTAATGATTAATGTTATTGGTATACCCCAATTTCTTTGACGAGATATACACCACTCTTTTCTTTTAATTATCATTTCTTTAATATAATTTTTACCCCATTTAGGTATCCATCTTATTTTATTTATTTCATTTATTATATTGTTTTTTAAATTATTATTTTCTAAATCTATAAACCACTGATTAGTTACCCTAAATATTATTTTATAATTATGTCTATAACAAAATGCATATTTATGAATATAATTTTTAATAAATAATAATGAATTATTTTCTTTTAATATATTTATAATATCTAAAATAGAATCAAATATAAATTTTTTATCTAATAATTTATGTGTATTATCATTATAATATCCATATTTATTTATAGAATTTTTTATATTTAAATTAAATTTTAAACCAATTTCATAATCAGTTTGTCCATGTCCTGGAGCTATATGAACTATACCAGTACCAAATTCTATATTTATACTTTCATCAAAAATTACAGGTACTGTATTATTATTTATAGGATTAATACACATAAAATTTAATATATATTTACCTAATATTTTTTTTATATTAATAAAATTTTTTATATTATTTTCTTTTATAAAATTATTTAATGAATTACATGATAATATAATTATTTCATCATTATATTCTATTAAATTATAATAAATATTAGGATTTATAGATATAGCTTCATTATCTGGTAATGTCCATGGAGTTGTTGTCCATATTACTAATGATACTTTATAATTATCTATATTTAATATTTTATTAGCATAATTTATATTTTTAATATAAAATTTAATATATAAAGATTTTGATGTTATATTTTTATATATAATTTCTGATTCAGATAAAACTGATTTACAATTAATACACCAATATATAGGTTTAATACCTGATTTTATATAATTTAATTTTACTAATTTTCCAAATATTTTTATTATATTTGAAATTGTTTTAAAATTCATAGTTAAATATGAATTTTTCCAATCTGCAAATATACCTAATCTAATAAAATCTGATTTTTGTATATCTATTTGTTGAATTACATATTTTCTACATTTTAATCTAAATTCTTTTTTATTTATTTTTTCATTATTTATATTTTCAATTTTTGATTCTATTGGTAATCCGTGACAATCCCATCCAACAATATAAGGAGCATTCATTCCAGATAAATTTTTAGATTTTATAATTATATCTTTTATAATTTTATTTAAAGCATGTCCCATATGTATATTTCCATTAGCATATGGAGGGCCATCATGTAATAAAAATATTTTTTTATTAAGTTTACTTTTCTGTATTAAATCATATATATTATTTTTATTCCATTTATATAAAATTTTTATTTCATTTTTTATTAAATTACCTTTCATAGGAAACAATGTTTTAGGTAAATTCAAAGTATTTTTATAATTTTTATTCATATTTATTATTTACTATTACTAAAATATATAATATATTTAATATTAAATTATTTAAATATAAAATGACAATATAATTATATATTATAATACTAATTTTCTTAATACAATGAGGTAAAAATTGTTAGTTAATAAAGATTTAAAAAAAATAAAAAATAAATATAAAAAAAATGAATTAATAAATAATAGTAAAAAATCTATAATAAAAAATTTTATAAGAAAAATTAATATTTATTTATTAGATAATAATAAAGAAGAATTAAAAAAAATATTTATAAAATTTCAATCTTATATAGATAGTCAATCCAGTAAAAGATTAATTCATAAAAATAAAGTATCTAGATATAAATCTAGAATAATGAAAAAGATTAATAATTTAACAATATAAATATTATATTATTTTGAAAATATATTTAGTTGGTGGAGCAATAAGAAATAGATTTCTATTTCTTCCAGTTAAAGAAAAAGATTGGGTTGTTGTAGGATCTTCTTCAGAAGAAATGTTAAAATTAGGATTTAAAAAAGTTGGTAAATTTTTCCCTGTATTTATACATCCAATATCTAATGAAGAATATGCTTTAGCTAGAACAGAAATAAAAATTGGACATGGACATAATGGTTTTGATTGTTTTTCTTTAAATGTTTCTATAGAAGAAGATTTATATAGAAGGGATATTACTATAAATGCTATAGCTGAAGATAAAAATGGAAAAATTATAGATCCTTATTTTGGAATAAAAGATATAGAAAATAAATTAATAAAACACATATCAAATAATTTTAAAGATGATCCATTAAGAGTTTTAAGAGTGGCTAGATTTTATTCGTATTTATATCACTTAAAATTTAAAATATTTGATGAAACATTAAATTTGATGAAATTGATTGTTAAAAGCGGTGAATTATCTTATTTATCTTCAGAAAGAATATTACAAGAAATAAAAAAATCTATGTTAACTAAAAACCCTGAATTTTTTTTTTATATTTTAAATAAATGTAAAGCATTATATTGTATATTACCAGAATTTTTTAATTTATTAGATATAAATTCTGATAAAATAAAAAATTTTTATAAAATATTAAAAGTAATAAAAAAAATTAAATATCTAAATTTAGATTTTATATTAAGATTTTATTCTTTAATATATATATTAATAATTTATAAAATAAATGAATTAAAACTAAAAAATTTTAAAATAAATTATAGTAAATTTATTTTAAATAAAAAAAATATAATAATTTCTATATTTAATAGATTTAATTTATCCAAAAAATTAAAAATATTTGCTATAAAAATAATAGATAATATTTTTTTAATAAATAAAATAGAATTATTAAATGAATATAAAATAGTAAAATTATTTCATGATTTAAATATTAATAAAAATATAAAAAATTTATTTTTTTTAATACAAATAACATTTATATATAAAGATATAAGAATATTTTTTATAGATAAAAACAATAATTTATATAATAAAAATAAATATATGATTAAAATATGGAAAATAATAAATTCTGTAGATATAAAAAAAATAATAAAAAATATTAATAATTATAAAAATACTAAAGAAATTATAATAAATGAACAAGTAAATACTTTAAAAAAATGGATTAAAGTTAATAATTTTAAAAGTATATAAATATTATTAAATATCTTCTAAAGACCATTTATTATTTACAAAAATATTTAATTTATTATTTTTTATAATATTACTTTTTAAATATCCAACATATGCTATCATAGCACCATTATCTGTAAAATATTTTCTATTTGGAAAAAGTACTTTTATTTTTAATTTATTTTCTAATGATAATAATTTATTTCTTATATTTTTGTTAGAAACTACACCTCCTGATACAGTTAATATTTTAGATTTTGTTTTAATTATTGATAATTCACATTTTTTTAATAAAATATCTATCACAGAATTTTCAAATTCTAATGCAATATCACATTTTGTTTGATAATTTATATTATTATTTTTTTTTATTAATTTATATATGTGTGTTTTTAATCCAGAAAAACTAAAATTTAGTTTATATTTATTATTATTAATCATAGGTCTTGGAAATTTATATATATTTCTTCCATATTTTGCTAAATTTGATATTTCTTTACCCCCTGGATAATTAATACCTAATATATTAGCAATTTTATCATATACTTCACCAACAGCATCATCTACAGTTTTACCTATAATTTTATATTTACCTAATTTATTTGAGTATATTAATTGAGTATTTCCACCAGATATTAATAAACTTACAAATGGAAATTTTATATTATTTGTTTCTATAAATGGAGATAATATATGTCCTTCCAAATGATTTATAGGAATAGAATCTATATTCCAAGAGTATGCTAAAGTAGATCCTATAGTTGCTCCTATTATTAGTGAACTAAATAATCCAGGTCCTGCTGTATATGCAATTTTATCTATATTTTTATAGAAGTTTTTTTTATATATATTATTAATTATTTTTATAATATTTATTATATGATTTTTTGATGCTAACTCAGGTATTACTCCACCATATTTTGAATGTATTTTTTTACTACTATATGTTTTGTTAAAAATAACTCCGTTATTACTATCATATATTGATACTCCTGTTTCATCACAAGATGTTTCTATTCCTAATATTTTCATTTAATTATTTTAAATTTTTATGTTATTATTTATATTATATAAAATTTAATACTTTTATCATTTATATAATTAGTTATATTAATATTATATGCCATTCATAAAAATAAGTAACAATGAACCATTTGAATTAGCTTTGAGAAGATTCAAAAGATTATGTGAAAAATCTGGAATTTTATCTGAAATAAAAAAAAGAGAATTTTATGAAAAACCTAGTACAAAAAGAAAAAAAATAAAAGATTCTTTAAAAAAAAAAAAATAATATAAAATTTAATATTTAATGATTTTTTATTATAAAAAAATATCTAAATTTTTAATAAAAGAAATATTAGATAAAACCAATTTATTAAATTTAATAAAATCTAAAATTTCTGTAAAAAAAGTTGGTAATTCATTTTTTTCTTTATGTCCATTCCATAAAGAAAGAAAACCATCGTTTTCTATAAATAAAATAGATAAATTTTATTACTGTTTTGGATGTGGAATAAGTGGAAATTCTATAAAATTTTTAATGGATTTTAATAAATTAAGCTTTATAGAATCTATAAAAGAATTATCATTAATTAATAATATAAATATAGATTTAAAAGAAAAAAATATAAATAATAAAAATATTAAATATATAAAATTATTAGAAGAAATTTCACATATTTATTATGAAAATTTAAGGAAAAAATTTAATGAAAAATTAAAAACTTTTTTTATTATTAAAAAATGGAGTTTTTCAATAATAAAAAAATTTAATATAGGATATTCTTCTAATAATATAATATCAAATTTATTTATTAATAATAAAGAAAAATTATTACTATTAGAAAAATTAAGTATTATAAAAAAAATAAATAATAAATATATAGACATTTTAAATAATAGAATAATATTTCCAATTTCTAATAATTATGGAGATATAATTTCTTTTGGTGGTAGAACATTAATAAATGATAAATATAAATATATAAATTGTTCTAATAATTTTTTATTTAAAAAAAGATATACTTTATATGGATTAGATAAAATTTTAAATAAAAATAATTTTGTAGAAAAATTATTAATTGTTGAAGGATATTCAGATGTTATTTCTTTAACAAATTTTGGAATAAATTTTTCTATAGCTTCTTTAGGGACTTCATTAACATATGAACATATAAAAATAATATTTAAAATTACTAATAATATAATTTTTTGCTATGATTCTGATATACCAGGTATAAAATCGTACTATAGAATATTAATTAAAATAATAAATTTTATAACAGATGAAAAAGTAGTTAAGTTTATTAAATTACCTAATAATGAAGATCCTGATTCATTTATAAGAAAATTTGGTGTTAATGAATTTAATAAATTTATTAATAATTCTAAAAATTTTTACGATTTATTATTTGAATTTATAAAGAAAGATATATATATTTCTGATATAAATGGAAAAATAAAATTTATAAAAAAAATTTTATTTTACACAAATAGAATACCTGGAAATTTAACAAAAAAATTAATAAAAAAAGAATTAATATCAAAATTATTATTAACTAATAGATTAAATTTATTAAAAGTAATAAATTATAATTTTAATTATAAAAAACATAAATTAACAATATTACAAAAAATTATAAGTTTATTATTACAAAATATAAAATTATATAGATTATTTTATATTCCATATAATATAAAATGTATGTATTTTAATTTTAAATTATTAATTAATATAGTTGATTTATGTAAAAAAAATAATAATATAAATTTTAATAAAATAATATATTTACATAAATATAATTATTTATATTCATATTTATATTTTTTATATAAAATTGATGATAATATTATAAATTATAAAATTTTAGATGAAATTTTTTTAGAAATATTAAATAAATTTTATATTTTATTTTTAAAAAAAATACAAAAATATTTAATTTATAAAAGTAAAAAAAATGATTTAAACAAATATGAAAAAAAAAAGATATGGTTATTAAATATAGAATTATCTAAATTATCACTTTAAATTAATACTTATATCAAAATAAATTATGAATATTAACAATAATTGTAAATTAAAGTTATTAATAAATAAATTAAAAAATAAAAGTAATATAAAATTATCTTATATATATAAACATATTGATAATGTTAGTAATGAAATTATAAAAGAAATAGAAAATATGAATATTAATATTATTAATGATGTTGATATAAATAATAATATTAATTATAAATTAAAATCAGATATAAATAATTCAAATACTAATAATATTATTAATACAGAAGATCCTGTTAAGATATATATGAAAGAAATGGGATTAGTTAATTTATTAGATAAAAACGATGAAATAAATATATCAAAAAAAATAGAAAATAGTTATAACAAAATATATAGTAATATAACTGAATACACTAATATATTTATATATATATTTAATAGATATGAAAATGTAAAATCTAAAAAAATAAAATTATCTGAATTTTTATCAGGATTAAATTATATAGATAATAAAAAAGAATTTTTTATTAAAAATATAAAATATGAAAATGATGATATAGATTTTAAATTAGTAAATAAAAAAATTATTAATTTAAAAAATCAATTTAATATAGTAAATAATTTAATAAAAGAAAATGGTAGATATGATAATAAATCTATAATAGAAATAAATAATTTATTCAATATTTTTAAACAAATAAAATTATCAAAAAATGAACTAAATAATATTGTAAATATAATAAGTGATATAAATAATGATATATTAGAAAAAGAACAATATATAAAATATTTATTAATAAATAAATGCAATATATCTAATAATATATTTGAATATTTATATAAAAATAAAAAAATTGATTTTATTTGGTTAGAAAAAGAAATTAATTCTAATAATAAATGGTCTAAAAAATTAAAAAAATTTAATAATGAAATATTTAAAACAATTTGTTATTTAAAAAATTTAGAAAAAAATGTAGGATTAAATATAGATCATATAAAAAATATAAATAAAAACATAATTATAAATTTATATAAACTTAAAAATTTAAAAAATAAAATGGTAAAAGCTAATTTAAGATTAGTTATATCAATATCAAAAAAATATTTAAATAGAGGATTACAATTCTTAGATTTAATTCAAGAAGGTAATATAGGTTTAATGAAAGCTGTAGATAAATTTCAATATAAAAGAGGATATAAATTTTCAACTTATGCAACTTGGTGGATAAGACAATCCATAACTAGATCTATAGCTGATAATGCAAGAACAATAAGAATTCCAGTCCATATGATAGAGACTATAAATAAACTAAATAGAATATCAAGAAAGATAATACAAGAATTTGGTAGAGAACCTACTTATGAAGAATTATCTAATAAAATGTTAATATCAGAAGATAAAATAAGAAAAATAATGAAAATAGCAAAAGAACCTATATCTATGGAAACTCCTATAGGAGAAGAAGATACTAATATAGGAGATTTTATAGAAGATACATCATTAACTTTGCCAATAGAAGAAGCTACATCAGAAAGTTTAAAATTAGTTACAAATAATATATTATCTACTTTAACTGCAAGAGAAGAAAAGGTTTTAAGAATGAGATTTGGTATAGATATGAAATCTGATCATACTTTAGAAGAAGTAGGTAAAAAATTTAATGTTACTAGAGAAAGAATAAGACAAATTGAAGCTAAAGCATTAAAAAAATTAAGACATCCAAGTAGATCAGATATATTAAAAGAATTTTTAGATTAAAATTTTTGGCTTCTGTTGGATTTGAACCAACGACCTAACGATTATGAGTCGTTTGCTCTAACCTCTGAGCTAAGAAGCCTAAAATAAAATTAATTTATAAATATAATATACAAAAGAAATATTTAAGTCAAAAATATTATTTTAATGTCATTTATTAAATTATCTTTATATATAATATTATTATAATTATAATTATAATAATTTATATATAATTCGTATATATTTACAAATTTAGATATTATATATATATCATTTTCATTTAATTCAATTTTAATATTATTAATAATTATTTTAAAATTATTATTTGTTATTTTACTTTTTATATTTCTTATTTTTTTAATTATTTCTTTTATTATATTTATTTTATATGTATATTTTAAATTTATATAGTTATTATTAAATTTTGGAAAATCTTGTTGTATTAATAATTTATTAATATTTAATTTTTGTGATATTTCTTCTGTTATAAATGGAATTATTGGATGAGATATTTTAATTATATTTATTAATATATATTTTAAAAAATATTTTATTTCTTCTATTTCTTGTTTTTTCTCTATCAAAATTTTAGAAAATTCTATATACCAATTACAAAATTCATTTTTAATAAATTTATATATTAATTCACCATATACATCTAATCTATAATTATTTATTTCTATATTTATATTTTTTATTAAAATATTTAATTTAACTAAAATCCATTTATTAATATCTAATTTTATATTAGATAATTCTATTTTATTATAATTTGTATAATTTGTATTTTTTATTACAAATAAACTTACATTCCATAATTTATTACAAAATTTATTATAACTATCAATTAAATTTATATTTAATTTAATATTTTTATTATTAGAATAAGATAATTTTATTAACCCATATCTTAATGAATCAGCACCATATGATTTTATTCCATTTGGAAATTCTTTTGTAGTTGATTTTATTATTAATTCTTTCTTATTTTTATTTAATAAATTACTAGTTCTTTTTATTATTAATTTCTCTAATGATATTCCATTTATTATATCTATTGGATCTATAATATTTCCATTAGATTTAGACATTTTATACCCATTTTCATCATTAATTAATCCAGTTATGTATATTTTATTAAAAGGAACTATATTTTTTATATTTTTATTATCTTTCATAAAATATATTGACATCATTATTATTCTAGATATCCAAAAAAATATAATATCAAATCCACTAATTATTATACTAGTTGGATAAAATTTTTTAATTTTTTTATATGATTTAGGCCATCCTAAAGAAGAAAAAATAAATAAACTAGATGAAAACCAAGTATCTAATACATCGTTATCTTTCTTTAAAATTAATGATTTAGATAAATTAAATTTTTTTCTTATATATATTTCATTAAATCCTACATATATATTATTATTATTATCATACCATGCTGGAATATTGTGTCCCCACCATATTTGTCTTGATATACACCAATCTTCTATATTTTTCATCCAATTAAAATATGTATTTTCATATTTTTTGGGTATAAATTCTATATCCTTATTTTTTATAACATTTATTGCATCTAATGATATTTCTTTTGTTTTTAAAAACCATTGATTAGTTATCAAATTTTCTACAATAGAATTACTTTTATTACTATATGGAATAATTATTTTTTCATTATTAATAGAATCAATTAAATTTAATTTTAATAATTCTTTTACTATTATTTCTCTAGATTCTAAAATAGTTTTATTTTGTAATAATGTTGGAACCTTTTCTAAATTATATTTTAGTTTATTATTTATATCTATTAATTCTAAAAATTCATTTATTTTCCCATTTTTATTAAAAATATTTATAATTGGAAGAGAATTTTTTATTCCTATTTTATAATCATTTATATTATGTCCTGGTGTTATTTTAACACATCCTGTTCCTTTATTTATATCTATACTACTATCGAATATAATAGGTATTATTCTATTTATTATTGGAATTAATACCTTTTTACCTATTAAATTTGTATATCTATTATCATTAGGATTTATTGCTATTGCTGAATCTCCTAATATTGTTTCTGGTCTAGTTGTAGAAACAATTATAAATTTATTATTTTTTATATTATTAAATGATACATCATTTAATAATGGAAATTTTATATTCCATACTTTATTTAAAGATTCTTTATATGAAATTTCTAGATCTGAAATAGCACTACCAATTTTTGTATCCCAATTAACTATTTTAGTATCTTTATATATTAAATTATTATTATATAATTTAATAAAAGCATAATTAACTGAATAATTAAATTTTTTATCTAAAGTAAATCTACTATTAGAAAAATCAATAAAATTTCCTATTTTTTTTGTTTGAAATTTTATTTTTTTTTTTACTTTTTCTTTTAAAATCCAAGCTTCTTTGTTTAAAAATTTTATATTTTTATTTTTATTCAAATTATTATATATATTTGTTTTTTTTTCTATTATTATCTGTGTTGCTATACCTGCATGATCTAATCCAGATTGCCATAAAACATTTTTTTTTATCATTTTATTATATTTAACTAAAAAATCCATAATTACATGTTGAAAAGCATGTCCTATATGAAGATTTCCAGTTATATTTAAAGGGGGAAGTATTATTGAATAATAATTATTATTATTTAAATTTTTATTAAATATAATATTTTTATTTTTATTCCATAATTTAGATATTTTATTTTCAATAAATTTTGGATTATATATTTTTTTCATTTTTTTATTTTTTATAAAATAATAATTTATATATTATCATAATTTATATTATATAGTATAATAATATAAATACCGAAGTGGTGGAATAGGCATACACAATTGACTCAAAATCAATTATCTTAAATGATATGTCGGTTCAAATCCGACCTTCGGTATCAATTAATGAATAATATAAAATTACCTAACTTAAATTTTAATTTTAATTATTTTGAACCATATATAGATACAGATACTATGAAATTACATTATTTTAGTTATCATAAATCATATGTTGATAATTTAAATAATATTTTAAAAGAAAAACATTATTTAAATAATTTTAATTTAATTAATTTAATTGAAAATTTAAGTAAATTTCCTAGATCAATAAGAAATATATTAAGATATAATATAGGAGGATATATAAATCATAATTTTTTTTGGGAAAGTTTAGGATACAATAATAATATTCATAATTCTCTTATTAATTGCATAAATAAATCTTTTGGAAATATAAATAAATTAAAAAATGAATTTGAATATAATGCTATATCTTCCTTTGGTGTAGGATGGTTATGGTTAATATTAAATGATAATAATATATCTATATTATTTACTAAAAATAATGATAATCCTATAATGGGTTTTAATTTTTGTAAAACATTTGGATATCCAATATTAGTATTAGATTTATGGGAACATTCTTATTTAAATAAATATAAAAATAATATATTAAATTACGTTAAATCATTCTGGAAAATAATAAATTGGAATTTTATTAGTTATAGATATTTAAATATAAAATTTAAATTAAATAAGAGTAATATGATATAAATTATTTATATATTTTTTAATTTTATAATATATATATATTATAATATAATAATAAGAAATTTATAAAATAATTAATATGAATAAAATTTGTATAAAAGGACCATCTAAATTAATAGGAGATATAAAAATATCAGGATCAAAAAATTCAGTATTACCTATACTTATACTTTCATTATTTTTAGATGGTGAAGTTATAATAAAAAATGTACCAAATATATTTGATGTTAATATAGTAATTAAATTATTAATATATATTGGTTCTAAAATAGAATATAGTAATTCTACTTATTACATAAATAATAAATTTATAAATACTTCATCAATTCCATACGAATTTGCCAGTAAAATAAGAGCATCTATATGGATTATAGCACCATTATTATATAGATTTAATTGTGTTAATACTTTTTTCCCAGGGGGCTGTTCAATAGGATTAAGACCAATAGATTTACATATATATGCTTTAAAAAAATTAGGTGTTTTATTTGAATTAAATAATAATATTATAAGTGCAAAAATAAATGGAAGTTTTTTTGGATCTATAATTAATTTAAATAAAATAAGTGTTGGTGCTACAATAACCAGTATAAGTGCTGCTATTTTAGCTGAAGGAACAACTATAATAAAAAATTCTTCTAAAGAACCAGAAGTAATAGATGTTATTAATTTTTTAAATATGTTAGGTGCTAATATAATTGGTGCAGGGACTAATGAAATTAAAGTAATAGGAAAAAAAAAACTAAATAATATTGGAAAATCTTATTATATACCATTTGATAGAATAGAAACAGGAACATTTTTAATAGCAGCTGCTATTTCTAGAGGAAATATAACATGTGAAAATGTAAAATTTGATAGACTTAAAATAGTTTTAAATAAATTAAAAAATACTGGAGCTTCAATTAATGTAGGAAATGATTTTATAAATTTAAATATGAATAGTAAAAGACCTAAATCAGTTTCTTTATACACTTTTCCATATCCTGGATTTCCTACAGATATGCAACCTCAATTTAGTATATTAAATTCAATAGGTACAGGAAGTAGTTATATTATAGAAAATATATTTGAAAATAGATTTACTCATGTAAATGAATTAATAAGTATGGGAGCTAATATAATTATAAAAAATAATAAAATAATATTTTATGGAGTAAATAATTTATTTGGTTCAATTATAGAAGCAAAAGATTTAAGATCTTCTATAAGTTTAGTATTAGCAGGATCAATTGCAATTGGAGAAACAATAATAAATAATATAAATTATATAAACAGAGGATATGAAAATATATTTAGTAAATTAAAATCTATAGGATTAAATTTTAAATTATTTTTTGATTAAATTCTAAATTATTTTCTAAAAATTAAAAATACATTAGAATTATTTCTAATTACTGATAATGACATTAATTTATTTTTACTATTTATTAAAATTTTTTTAAATTGGTTTAAATCGTATACTTTATTTTTATTTAATTCTATTATTATGTCATTTTTTCTTAATCCTATTAAATAAGCAATAGAACCTTTTATTATATCAGAAACTTGTATATAATTAATATTATCTTTTACGATATTTTTAAATGTAGCTCCTTTTAAAGAAGAAATTAATATTTTTTCTTCATTATCTGATAATGATAAATTATCTAATTTTACATATATATATTTTGTTATATTATTTCTTAGTATTCCTACTTTTAAATTTTCACCTGGTAATGAAATTCCTATTTTAAGTTTTAATTCAGAAAAATTGTTTATCTCTTTATCATTTATAGATAATATAATATCACCGGGTTTAATATCATATTTATATGCTGGAGATCCATACATTACTTCACTTATAAATATACCCTTACTAATACTTAAATTGAATGCTTTAGATATATCAGGATTTAATTCAATACATTTTATTCCTAATTGATTTCTTTTTACTTCTCCAAATTTTATTATTTGATAACTTAAATTTTTTATTATATTACTTGGTATCGCAAATCCTATACCTATATTACCTCCGTTTGGAGCTATAATAGCAGTATTTATTCCTATTAATTCTCCATTTATATTAACAAGAGCACCACCAGAATTACCTTTATTAATTGAAGCATCTGTTTGTATAAAATTTTCTAATCCATTAGAATTTAAACCACTTCTACCTAAAGCTGATATAATACCAGATGTTGCTGTTTGTCCTAATCCAAAAGGGTTTCCTATAGCTACAACAAAATCACCAACTCTAATTAAATCAGAATTAGCTATTTTTATTTCTACTAAATTTTTAGGTACATTTACAAATTTAATTATAGCTATATCATTTCTATTATCATTTCCTATTAATTTTGCATTAAATTCTCTACCATCATTTAATCTTATTTTTATTTTGTTAACATTTTTTACTACATGATTATTTGTAATAATATATCCTTTATTAGAGTCTATTATTACTCCAGATCCTATTCCCTCAAATAATTTATTATCTTTTGGTATATTAGGTCCAAAGAAATATTTAAATTCTTTTGGAATATTATATTGTTTTTCCTTTACTCCTTCTGTGTATATATTAACTACTGATGGTATAACTTTTTCTAACATAGGAGCTAAACTAAAAGTTATATTTTTATTATCTTTATGATTATTGTAAGAATGTATTATAGATGTACTAAATATATTTGATATTATTAATAATATTTTTAGTAATAAATTTAATTTCATATAAAATTTTAATTGATTATTTATTATAAATTTACTAAAATTATTATAAATTAAATACATATTTTATGTCAACTAATATCAAATTTTATATTAGACTATAAATTTATAATATTTAAAATTTTAATATTTTTACTATATTAAATATATAATTAAGATAATATTTATAAATTATGTTATTAAATAAAAAAGTAATAAGAAAGTGGTATTTATTAGATGCAGAAAATAAAAATTTAGGTAGAATTTCTACTTTAATATCATTAATTTTACAAGGAAAAAATAAATCAGAATATTCTTCTAATATAGATGTTGGAGATTACATAGTATTAATAAATGCAAAAAAAATTAAAGTAACTGGTAATAAATTTAATAATAAAATATATTATAAACATACTGGATATATAGGTAATTTAAAAAAATATTGTTTCAAAGATATTATGCAAAAAAATCCTAAATATATTATTATTCATTCTATTAAAGGAATGTTGCCTAAAAATAAACTTCAAAATATTTTTATAAAAAAATTAAAAATTTTTTTAGATTCTAATCATACTTATAAAAATATTAAATTTAATATTTTAGATATAAATTAATTTAAATTTATGCTTATTTATTATGGAACTGGAAGAAGAAAAAATTCCTCTTCTAGAGTTTTTATGAAAAATGGAAATGGTAATATTGTTATAAATAAAATTAATATAGATAAATATGTATATATGAACTTAAAAAAATATATAATTATAAGTCCAATGATTATTACAAATTTAATAGATAAATTTGATTTATTTATAACAGTTAAAGGAGGAGGATATTCAAGTCAATTATATGCTATTAGATTAGGTATTTCTAGAGCAATTGTAAAATATAATGAAAATTTTAAAAATATATTAAAAAAACTAAAATATTTAACTAGAGATTCTAGAAGTGTAGAAAGAAAAAAATTTGGATTAAAAAAATCAAGAAAAAAACCTCAATATTCTAAAAGATAATTATTTTTTTATTAAGAAATCTTTATGAATTATTGCTGTGATTATTTCTTTATTTTTAAAATAATAATTTATTAATCTTATTAAATTTATAGTATCTTTTCTATTACATATACCTATTATATATATTTCATCATTTACAATAAAAAATTTAATATTAGATAATTTTGTAGTATTAAACTTTAATAATATTAAATATAATTTAATATTTTCATAAAAATATTTTAAAAAATATTGTTTTTTTATTTTATTATTATTAATTTTTATTTTATTAAAAATTTTTATTTTATTATATTTATAATTATTAATAATTTTATTTAATTTATTTATTTCATTTAAAGAATCTAATTTACCAATTAATATTATATTATTATTATAAGATATAATTTTTATATTATTTTTATTAATATTTTTTTTTATAAAATTTTTTATTTTAAATTTATTTATTACATCAATTATTTGTATATTTATATTTCTTGGATCTGATATTATTTTAGTTAAAAATGCTGATATTAATATTAATGTAAATTTATTTATATTTTTATTAAAAATATTTAACATAGATATTATAATGTGTATATAGTTATAATTTATAAATTGTTTTTATTATATAATAATGCTATTATATAATATAAATTAACAATTTAGTCGCTTTAATTTTAATTTAAGAGGAAAGTCCGGGCTCCAAGAGTAAAGATGCCAGATAACATCTGGGAAATTATTTAATATAATTTACGACAAGTGCAACAGAAAATATACCGCTTTTTTAGAGTAAGGGTGAAAAGGTATGGTAAGAGCATACCATAAATTTGGTAACAAATTTAGTTATGTAAACTCCATCTGGAGAAAGGTCAAATTAAGAATTTATACTACTCGTATTTCTTTGGTAGACCGATTGAATTAATATGTGAATATTAATCTAGATAAATGACTATTTATACAGAATCCGGCTTATTAGTTAATTTATTATTTTAATTTATTTATTATATAATTATGCACATAAATTTTTTAAATAAAATTATTAATTTTTTAAATATTATATTTATATGTAATTATTATGATTTTATTTATATATTATTATTAACATTATTTTTGATAGTATTTACTATTATTATTCCAAATAAAATTAAATATATAAATTATAAAAAATTTGTAAATTCTATTAAAATTGGAGATGAAATACTTACATCAGGTGGTTTAATTTGCAAAGTATATAAATCATTAAATAATAATTATTTTTTAGTAATTATAAATAACAATCAAAAAGTTTTAATAAGTAAAGATTATATAAGATCTAAATTACCTAATGGAACTTTAGATAATTTAAATTAATTATATATTTTGAATAAAATATATACAGTTAAAAATATTATAATATTAATTTCAAATAAATTTAAAAAATCTAATATATTTTATGGACATGGATCATTAAATTGTTTTGATGAAGCAAAAAATTTTATATTATCTTATATTGGAATTAATAATAATTTATATTTTAAATATAAAAATACAAAAATATCTAATATATTAAAAAGTAAAATATTTAAATTATTATACAAAAGAATATATAATAGAATACCAGTTTTTTATTTAACAAATAGATTATATTTATATAATCTAGAATTTTTTATAAATAAAAATGTAGTTATTCCTAGATCTCATATTTTAGAAATAATAAGTAATAAATTTACTAATATAATAAATTATTATCCTAATAATATATTAGATTTGTGTACTGGTAGTGGATGTTTAGCAATTTTAGCAGCAAAAATTTTTTTTAAATCTAATATTTATGCATCAGATATATGTAATTTAGCATTAAATGTAGCTAAAAAAAATATAATTATTAATAATATAAATAATATAGTTTTATTTAGATCCGATATTTATAAATCTATACCAAATATAAATTTTGATATAATATTAACTAATCCTCCTTATGTTAATATAAAAGATAAATATTTTTTACCTAAAGAATATATTCATGAACCTAGTATTGGATTATTTGCTAAAAACAACGGATTAGAATTTATTAATGAAATATTAATAAATTCTATTAACTTTTTAACTAATAGGGGAGTTTTAATTTGTGAAATTGGAGATAATTATAATAAATTAATTAATTTATACCCTAATATAAAATTTAATTGGATAAATATAAATAGTAAAAATAAAAATGTCTTTTTTCTTAAAAGAACAGAATTGAAAAAATATAAAAAATATTTTGTAAAAAAATTATAAGGAGAAAATTATGTCTGGTAATTCAATAGGAAAAATTTTTCGTGTTACTACATTTGGTGAATCACATGGAATAGCATTAGGAGGTATTATAGATGGAGTTCCTCCAAAAATTCAAATAAATGAAGATGATATTCAATATGATTTAAATAGAAGAAAACCGGGTAATTCTAAATTTACTAGTCCAAGAAAAGAAAATGATAAAATAAAAATATTATCAGGAGTTTTTGAAGGTCTTACTACAGGTACTAGTATAGGTATATTAATAGAAAATAATGATTTTAGATCTAAAGATTATGAATCTATAAAAAATATATATAGACCTGGTCATGCTGATTATACTTATGAAAAAAAATATGGAATTAGAGATTATAGAGGTGGTGGTAGATCTTCTGCAAGAGAAACAATTATAAGAGTTGCTGCTGGTTCTATTGCAAAAAAATTTTTAGAAAATTTTAATATAAAAATTAAAGGTTACTTATCACAAATGGGAAATATACATTGTGAATTTAAAAATTGGAAAAATGTTGATGAAAATCCATTTTTTTGTTCTGATTTAGATAAAATTAGTGATTTAGAAAATTTAATAAATGATTTAAAAAATTCTGGGAATTCCATAGGAGCTAAATTAAAAATTATAGCTGAAAATGTTCCTGTTGGATTAGGAGAACCAGTTTTTGATCGTTTAGATGCTGATATAGCACATGCTTTAATGAGCATAAATGCAGTAAAAGGTATAGAAATAGGAGATGGATTTTCTGTAGTTGAGAAATTTGGTTCTGATAATAGAGATGAAATTTTTTCAAGTGGATTTTCTAGTAATCATTCTGGTGGAATATTAGGTGGTATTAGTACAGGCCAAAATATAATAGCTACTATTGCTTTAAAACCTACATCTAGTATTTCTGTAATAGGTAATACTATAAATAAATATGGTGAAGAAACTTTAGTATCTGTAAAAGGAAGACATGATCCATGCGTAGGAATAAGAGCTGTTCCTATAGCAGAAGCTATGATGTCAATAGTTATAATGGATCATTTATTACGTTATAGAGCACAATGTAATAATATTTAAAATGTCTAATTTTTCATTAAAATGGAGACCTAAAAAATTTTCAGAAATTGTAGGTCAAAATAATGTAATAAATTCTATAATAAATAGTTTTAAATATAATAGAATACATAATTCTTACTTAATATATGGACCATATGGTACTGGTAAAACATCAATAGCTAGATTGATATCCAAAGGTTTAAATTGTGATGAATATATAAAATCTTGTTTAAATATAAATTATAATTTTCCATGTAATAAATGTAATAATTGTCTTTTGATGGAAAATAATAAATTTATAGATTTTATTGAAATTGATGCATCTCTTAAAACTAAAGTAGAAGATATAAGAGATTTGTTAGATAATATAAATTATTTACCTTATTATGGATTAAATAAAATTTATTTAATAGATGAAATTCATACTATATCTAAATTAAGTTTTAGTACATTATTAAAATCTTTAGAAGAACCTCCTATTAATACTATATTTATACTTGTTACTACTGAAATAAATAAAATACCTAATACTATTTTATCTCGTTGTTTTAAATTAAATTTAAATAAATTAGATAATAATTTAATTATAAACAGATTATGTTATATATCCAATATAGAAAAAATAAGTTTTGAACAAAATGTTTTATATTATATATCTGATATTGCTAACGGAAGTTTAAGAGATTCATTAAATATATTAGAACAATTATCTATAGTAAGTAAAAATAATATTAAATTAGAATTAATTAGTAATTTATTTAATATATGTAATTTAGATATACTAATAAATTTAATTGAATATATTATTTATAATGATTTAAATAAATTATTAATAGAATTATATAATTTTTCTTTAATTAATTTAGATTATAATTTTATAATTAATAAATTGTTAATTATTATTCATTATATTTTTATGATTAATTTTAATAAAAATTATTATTTAGATTCAATATTTAATAATAAAAAAAATACTTTAATTAAATTATCAAATAATATATCTATAGAAAAAATAGAATTATTTTATAGTTTACTTATAGAATTAAAAGAAAAATTAATTTATTATTATAATTATAAAATAGCATTTGAAGCATATATAATTAAAATATTTTATAATATAAATAATAAATTAAATAAATAATAATTTAAAATATAAATTAAAAACTATGAATATAATTTTAATTGGACCTCCAGGATCAGGTAAAGGAACTCAATCTAAATTTATAATAAATAAATATAATTTATTATATATTTCTGTCGGTGATTTATTAAGAAATATATCTTTAATAAATAAAGATGATTTTTCTTTAAAAATAAAAAATTATATAGATAGTGGTAAATTATTAAATGATGATTTTATATTAAGTATAATAAATAATTATATAACTAAAAATATAAATAATAAATTTAATGGAATATTATTAGATGGATTTCCTAGAAATTTAAATCAAGCTTACTTACTTGATAAATTAAAAATTAAATTTAATATAATTATAGAATTTATAATTGACTATAAATTAATAATTAATAGATTATCTAATAGATTAATACATGAACCGTCAGGAAGAATATATAATAATACATTTAATCCTCCATTAATACCAGGATTTGATGATATTACAGGTGAAAAATTATCTAATAGAATAGATGATAATATAAAAACTATAAAAGATAGATTAAATATATATAATGATAATATACTTGATTTAAGAAAATATTTCTTTGATAAAATTAATAATGATAATGATATTAATTATTATCTAATTAATTCTGGAATAGATAATATTATTTTAAAAAATATTATATATAAAATTTTGTTTCTTTATAAAAAATAAATGCGGGAGTAACTCAAAGGTAGAGTGTAACCTTGCCAAGGTTAAAATACGAGTTCGAATCTCGTCTTCCGCTATATGACGCGTTGTCAGAGTGGAAATGTGATAGACTGCAAATCTATTTACCCTGGTTCAAATCCAGGACGCGTCTTTGCTTGCCCAGGTGGTGGAATGGTAGACACGAGGGACTTAAAATCCCTTAGCTTTTGCTGTATGAGTTCAAATCTCATCCTGGGTATTTTTTTTTCCAAATAGTTTTATTTATATTATCTTCTAATATTATTCCTCTTTTATTTAATATAAATCTTATATTGTCTGCAGTATTCCAATCTTTATTTTTTCTAGCAATATTTCTTTTATTTATTAATGTTAAAATTTCTAATTCTAAAATATTATTAATATTATTTTTAGTTTTAAGAAAAGTATTAGAATCATATTGTAATATTCCTAATATATTTCCTAAATTTATCATTTCTATAATTAAATTATTAGTTATAGTATTATTTAAATTTTTAAATTTATTTATTTCATTAGAAATTTCAAATAATATAGAATATGCTTTTGGTATATTTAAATCATTATTCATTGCTTCATTAAATCTATATGTAAATTCAGTTTTATAATTATAATTTTCTTTTTTTATTATTTTAAAATTATTAATTGATGTATATAATTTTTTTAACAAAAAATATGATTTTTTTAAATTATCAGAATTATAATTAATTGGATTTCTATAATGTTTAGAAATTAAAAAAAATTTTAACACCTCTGGATTAAAATATTTTAAAATATTTCTTATTAAAAATGAATTATTTAATGATTTTGACATTTTTTCATTAAAAAAAATAACAGATCCTATATGCATCCATATTTTTATATTAAAATCATCAAATCCAGAATATGATTGAGCTAATTCATTTTCATGATGAGGAAATAATAAATCATAACCTCCTCCATGTATATTTATTGTTTTATTTTTAAAAAATTTATTACTTATTGCTGAACATTCTATATGCCATCCAGGTCTTCCTTTTCCCCACGGAGAATTCCAATTAGGATATTTAGAATTTAATTTCCATACAACAAAGTCTGAATATTCATTTGAAATATTATTATTAAAATTAATATCTTTAAATCTATTAGACAATTTTCCATAATCTTTAAATGATTTAATAGAAAATAATAAATCTCCATTTAATGAACGATATACATGTTTTTTAATTATTAATATTTCTATTAAATTTATTATTTCTGAAATACATTCTGTAACTTTTGGTTCATGTGTTGGTTTATTTAAATTTAAAGATTTAAAATCATTATTCATATTATGTATAAAATTATTAGTTAGATTTTTATAGTCAATATTATTTTTATTCGATTCTTCTATTATTTTATTATCTATATCTGTTATATTTCTAACGTAATTAATTTCATATCCTAAATTTTTTAAAAATTTTAATAATATATCAAAAATTATAAATGTTCTAGCATGACCTATATGACAATATGAATAAACTGTTATACCACAAACATATATATTTATATTTTTTGATATAATTTTTTCTTTTTTTTTGCTATATGTATTAAATAAAATCATAATTATAATTTAATTAAATTTTTATTATTATTAATAATTTATTATATTGAATTTTATATTATTTTAAATTAAAATTTATTATGATATTAAATGTCTCATATAATAATATAAATAGAATTAATTTACCAAATATGTATTTTTTTGAAAAATTTATAAAATACATAATTAATTATAATAATTTTTATATTTTAAATATTAAAATAGTTAGCAAAAGTAATATTAAAAAATTAAATAATATTTTTAATAAAAAAAATAAACCTACTAATTCTTTAACTTTTTTAAAAAATATAAATATAAAAAATAATTCTATAAATGTTGGAGATATTGCTTTATGTAAATCTTTAATTGAAAAAGAATCTAAAAAATATAATATAAATTTGTATTTTCATTGGTCTCATATTTTAGTTCATAGTTGTTTACACCTATTAGGTTTTACTCATAAAAATTATGATGATACAATTTTTATGGAAAATAAAGAAATAGAAATTTTAAAAAAATTTAATATACCAAATCCTCATATATAAAATTATAATAAATAAAATAATGAATAAATATAATCCTAAAAAAATTGAATCATATGTACAAAAATTTTGGGAATTAAATAATACTTTTTCTGTAAAAGAGAATTATAATAAAAAAAAATATTATTGTTTATCTATGTTCCCATATCCTTCTGGGAAAATTCATGTAGGTCATGTAAGAAATTATACTATAGGAGATATAATATCAAGATTTTATAGAATGAATAATAGAAATGTACTTTATCCAATAGGATGGGACGCTTTTGGATTACCTGCTGAAAATGCAGCTATTAATAATAATACTTCACCTGAAGAATGGACATTAAATAATATAAATATAATGAGAAAACAGTTAAAATCTTTAGGTTTTAGTTTTGATTGGAAAAAAGAAATATTAACTTGTTCAAATAAATATTATATTTGGGAACAATATTTTTTAAAAAAATTATTTAAAAATAAAATGTTATATAAAAAAAAATCTTCTGTAAATTGGTGTCCATATGATAATACAGTATTATCTAATGAACAAGTTATAAATAACAAATGTTGGAGATGTGATTCTAAAGTACATATAAAAAATATAAATCAATGGTTTATTAAAATAACTAAATATGCAGATAAACTATTTTATGATTTAGATAAGTTAAATTATTGGCCTGAAAAGGTTAAATTAATGCAAAAAAATTGGATTGGTAGAATAGAATGGATTGAAACTAAATTTAAAATTTTAAATAATTTAAATATTAAATATATAAATATATATTTAAATAATAAATATGAATTAACTAATTTAGATTATATAGTAATATCATTTCAAAATAAAATATCAAAAATAATACTTGGAAATAAATTTAATTTTTATAAAAAATTTTTTAATAAAAATAATTTATTAAAAACTGATATATATATTGAACATAAATTAATAAATAAAAAAATAAATTTATTCATATCAAATAATAATTTTATAATTAATAATTTTTTTTATAAAAATATAGACAATTTTACTAAAAATAATTCTTATATAAAATCTTTTAATGATATTAATGAAATATTAAATAAAAATAAAAATATTTTATTAAAAAATGCTTTTATAATTTCTAATAATAGTAAATATAATATAAATTTTAATAAAAATAATAATAAACTTTTTATAAAAAAAATAATATATAATTTAAAAGATTGGTGTATTTCAAGACAAAGATATTGGGGAACTCCTATACCAATGGCTAAATATGTTAAAAATAATTTTATAATTCCTATACCTGATAAATATTTACCTATAAATGTACCTTTATATAATGATTTCTTAAATAAAAGTACAAAAAATAATATTATTATAAATAATAAATTAGCTATTAAAGATAAAGATACTGTAGATACATTTGTTCAATCATCTTGGTATTATATAAGATATATATCACCAAATTATTGTAAAATGATTAATAAAGAATTAGCAAATTATTGGTTACCAATAGACCAATATATAGGTGGAATAGAACATTCAAATATGCATTTATTATATTTTAGATTTTTTAATAAATTAATGAAAAAATTTAAATATATAAAATATTCTGAACCTTCTATAAAATTATTATGTCAGGGAATGATATTGTCAGAAACATTTTTTTATTTAAAAGAAAATAAAAAAATATGGGTTAATTTTAAAGATGTAACTAAAATATGTAATAAAGAAAACAAATACAGTTATTTTTTTAATAAAATTGAAGTTAATTATGCTGGATTAAGTAAAATGTCTAAATCAAAAAATAATTCAGTTAATCCAGATACAATTATAAAAAAATATGGAGCAGATACATTAAGAATGTTTATAATATTTTCTGCTCCTGTAAAATGTGATTTTGTTTGGAATCAAAAAAATATAATTGGTATATATAGATTTTTAAATAAAGTTTGGAATTTAGTAATTAAATTTATATATAATACAGATTATGAATCTATTGATGATTTATATAATATAAAAAAAAATAAATTAATTATTTTTATAAATAAAACTATAGATAATATAACCAATGATATAAAGTATAAACAATCATTTAATATTTCAATATCATCTATAATGAAATTAACAAATTTAATAAAAAAAAATATAAATTTAAATAAAAATAATAATGAGTTTAATATTAAAATATTGTCTGTATTATTAAAATTATTATATCCATTTGCGCCTCATATTAGTTTCTTTTTATGGAAAAAATTAGGATATAAAAATACTATAGATTTTGAAACTTGGCCTAAAAAAGAAGATGAATGTTTTAATAATAAAATTAAATTTATTATATATATAAATAATAAATTTATTAAATCAATAAATATTAAAAAAGATTTATCTAAAAATGAAATATTAAAATATATAAAAACCATAAATTTATTATTTATAAAAAAATATGAATTTAATAACTATTCAAAAATAATTTTTATAAAAAATAAATTAATTAATATATTAATTAATTAATTTTTTATTAATTATGGAAATTATTAATATAAATAATTTATTAAATTTAGTAAATTTTAATAAACAAATATTTTTTATAATATTAAATGATTTTTTTTTAACAAATAAAATAAAAAATATATTAATAAATAAGATTTATAAGTTAGAAAATAATAATAATATATATATAAAAAATTATTATGTAAATAATAATTCAGATTTATTTAATATTTTATATATTAATAATAATTTAAATATTTTTAATAAAAAAATAATTATTATTATAAATCTAGAAAATTTATTTTTTTTTAATGAAAAAATATTTAATTTTTTAAATATAAAAAATATTGATATTATAATAATTTTTATTTTAAATAATAATTATTATAATATCAATATAAATATATTTTTAAATAATTTTAAAAAAACAAATATTTATTTTATAAAAGAAAATCATATATCTTATAATACTTTTATATTTTTAATAAAAAATATTTTTATTAAAAAATATAAATTCAATTTAATTTCTAAAAAAACTTATAATTTATTATATTTAATGTATGAAAATAATTTTATAGATATAAATAAAATTTTAAATTATTTATGTATTAATAATAAAAAAATACTTAATAATAATGATGTAAATAAATTATCTAAAATATATTTTATAAATCCTAATTATAATAGTTGGATATTTTTATCTATATTTGGATATAAAGAATTATCAAATTTAAATATTTTAATAATCAAAAATAGTAAAAATAATGATTCTTTTATAAATATATTAAAAAGTTTAAAAAAAAATTTATTATTTATAATTTCAAATAGTTTTAAAAAAGAAAATAAAAATTATTTATTTATTAATAATTTAGATGTAAAATATAAAAATATTATATTAAAAAATATTAATAAATTAAATAAAAATGTATTATATAAAATAATAAAATTAATGTTTGAAATAGATTTATTTGTTAAAAATTCTAATTATAAAGATGAAGAAATTATATGGAATAAATTGGATTTAATATCTTTATTGTTAAATAATTTAATTTATTATGAAAAAAATATTAAATGATAAACCTAATATAAGAAAAATATATAATAAAATATTAGATTTAAAAGTAAAAGATATATCTATATTTAAATCTTGTAAAAATAATAGTTTATTAGATTATATATTAATATGTACAGCAAATTCTAAAGAACATATAAAATATATAAAATATAATTTTTTTAATAAATCATATATAAAAAATATTAATTTTTTTATAAATGAAGATAATTTATATGAATGGATAATTATTGATTTAATAAATATTAATATACATATAATGCAAAAACATATAAGAAATTATTATCTAATAGATAATTTATATAGAGAAAATTATGAAATTAAATATAATATATAATAGAATATTATTATTTTTAATTTATGTGTTTATATTTAATATTATTTTAATATCAAATATATATATTATCCAAATAATAAATTTTAAAAATTATAATACAAAATCATATAAAAATTGTACAAAATTAATACCAATTTATCCAATAAGAGGTTGTATATTTGATTGTAATGGTATACCAATAGCTATAAATAATATAAAATATAAAATAGAAATAATTTCAGGAAATATAAAAGATATTGATAATTTATTATTTAATTTAAGTAAATTTATTTATTTAAATAAATATGAAATTTTAGATATAAAAAAAAACATTAAAAAAAATCCTCCTTATATTCCTATAACAATAAAAGATAATTTGGATATAAATAATATATCTAAAGTATTAGTAAATAAATTTAAATTTAAAAATTTAATAATAAGAAAATATTATATAAGATATTATCCTTACAGAGATTTATTATCTCATTTAATAGGATATGTCTCTAAAATAAGTAAAAATGATTTAGATAATATTAAAAATAATAGTAAATTTTATAATAATTATACTATATATGATAATATAGGAAAAATAGGAATAGAAAAATATTATGAAAAATTATTAAGAGGTAAATTAGGATTTTTAGAGGTAAAAGTTAATAATAAAGGAAAAATAATAAAAATAAAAAATAAAATAAATAGTGAACATGGAAAAGATATTTATTTATCTATAGATATTAAACTAAGCAAATTAATAAAAAAATTATTATCAAATAGTAAGTCTTCAGTAATTGTTACAGATCCTAGAAATGGAAATATATTATCATTAATTTCAAATCCAAGTTTTAATTTAAATAAATTAGTTTCTAAAATTTCTATAAAAAATTATAAAAAAATATTTTCTAATAAAAATTTTCCTATGTTTAATAGAGCAACACAAGGTTTTTATCCACCAGCTTCTACTATAAAACCTTATATAGCTTTATATGCATTAAATTCAAAATTAATTAATGAAAATAGTTTAATATTTGATCCAGGATGGTGGAAATTACCTAAATCAAATAAATTATATATGGATTGGAAAAAAGAAGGTAGAGGATGGATAAATATAATTAAAGCAATAGAGGAATCTTCTGATATATTCTTCTACGAAATTGCATATAGAATTGGTATAAATGAATTATCTAAATGCATGTTTAATTTTGAATATGGAAAAAATGTAGAAATAGATATTTTAGAAAAAAGTAAAGGCTTAGTTCCTACAAAAAATTGGAAATTAAATAAATTAAAATTACCATGGTACGATGGTGATACTATATCTGTAGGTATAGGTCAAGGATATTTATCTGTTACACCATTACAAATGGTGAATTCTTTAAATATATTAATAAATAATGGTATAAAAAAAAAGCTAAGTATAATTGAAAGTTTTTATGATTATAAAAAAGAGTTTAAAATATATTTAAATAAAGAAAATAATAGTAATAAATCTGAATATTTTAATAATATATCTATAAATACATGGAATATTGTAAAAAAAGGAATGTATGGAGTAGTTAATAATTCAAATGGTACAGCTTTTAATTATTTTAAAAATTTAAAATATAAAATAGCAGCAAAAACTGGAACAGCTCAAGTATTTAGTTTTAAAAACAATTATATTAAAAATAATATATCTACTAATCTTAGAAATCATAAATTAATGATAGCATATGCTCCGTTTGATAATCCTAAAATATCTATAGCTATAGTTTTAGAAAATGAAGGATTTGGAGGAAATAATAATATTGGATATATAGTAAAAAAAATTTTTGATTATTATTTATTAAATTAATATATGAAAATTATTAATAATAAATACTATTGCGATTTTGTATTAATTTTATATATTTTAATATTATTAATAATAAAATTATTATTAATAAGTAATAATTCAAGTAAATATTTATATAAATCTATAATAAGTATATTTATAAGTTTATCAGTAATGTTTATTTTTTCTAAAATAAATTATAGATTTTATGAAAAAGTATCTTATATATTTTATATTATAAGTTTAATATTAATAATATTAAATATTTTTATTGGAAAAAATTGTAAAGGATCTTATAGATGGATAAATTTATACTTTTTTAATTTTCAAGTATCAGAAATTTTTAAAATTTCTATTCCAATGTTAATATCTAGTATTTCATATAGAAATAAAGATATAAATTCCATTAAATTAATATTATTATCTATTTTTATAATATTTTTACCTTCATTAATAATATTATTTCAACCAAATTTAGGAACTTCTATATTAATTATTTTATCTGGATTTTTTACATTATTCTTTTCTGGAATAAATTTTATTAATATATTATTTATTAATTTTATACTTTTTATTTTTATTTTAATTTATTATAATTTTTTTATAAAAGATTATCAAAAAAATAGAATATTAACATTATTAAATAATAAAAATAAATTAAATTATCATATAAATCAATCTAAAATAGCTATTGGATCAGGTGGAATTTTTGGAAAAGGTTTATTTAATGGAACTCAGTCTAGATTAAATTTTCTTCCTGAATCACATACAGATTTTATATTTTCTGTTTTAGCTGAAGAATTTGGTTTATTTGGTGTAATTATTTTATTATCAATTTATTTATTAATAATAATAAAATGTTTAAAATTAGCACTTAATTCTAATAATATATTTAATAAAGTATTAATTTCTTCATTTATATCTTCTATATTTTTTTCTATATTTATAAATATAGGAATGGTAATTGGTATACTACCAATAGTTGGTATTCCTCTTCCAATAATAAGTTATGGAGGATCTTCATTATTTATAACTTTAATTAAAATTGGAATTATATTATCAATAAAAAATAATAATGAAAATTTATATTTTTGATATATAATATTTTTACTTATTAAATAAATTTTAAAAAATTATGAATGAATTTTATAATTTTGAAGATAATGAATTAAGTGGTAAAATATCTACTTTTAAAATCTTTATTACAAAAGTATATGCCTGGATGAGTATAGGATTATTAATAACATCATTTGTATCATTTTATTTTACAAAAATATCATTTTTATTTAACTTACTTTATAATAGTAAATTATTATTATTAATAACTTTTTTTCAAATAATTTTAGTTTATTTATTATCTAATATAATAACAATTTTAAGTTATAAATTATCTATTTTTTTATTTGTATTATATTCAATTTTAAATGGAATAACTATGTCTGGTATTTTTTTAATATATACCTTTGAATCTATATTTAATATTTTTTTATTAACATCTTTTATATTTATGTTTATGAGTATATATGGTTTTTTAACTAAAAAGGATTTAACAAATTTAGGAAATTTATTATTAATGTTATTATTGGGAATATTATTATTTTCTATATTTAATATAATATTTAAAAGTATATTATTATTATATCTTTTATCATATATAAATATAATTATATTTACTGGATTAATAGCATTTGATACACAAAAATTAAAAGATTTAAGTAATAAGCTATATTATACTAATAATAATAAATTATTATATAAATATTCAATACTTGGTGCATTAATATTATATTTAGATTTTATAAATTTATTTTTAATTCCTATTAAAATTTTTGGTAAAAAAAAAGATGAAGATAATTATTATTAATAAATAATTATAATTATTTATTTTTAATAATTATATTCATGTTAATAAAATATGTATTATTAATAGAAATTTTTATATAAAAATTACCTATATTTTTTATATTTTTATTTAAAAAAACTTTTATGAATTTACTTTTACAATAAGAAATATTACTTATTATATAATTAATAATATTTTTTTTATTAACGGAATCAAACAATTTTCCATTTTTATTAGATTTTTTATAAAATATTATATTTTTTATTTTTAATATATCTTCATACATTTTCTTAAAATCATATTTATAAATATTATTATTATAATTATTATCTAATTTTATTTTTTTATTTTTTATTAAATTATAATTTACATAATATTTACTTTTTTTACAAATTAAAAAATTTCTTACATATCCTGATTTAACTTCTACTAAATCATTCTTATTACCTAAATTTTCTATTTTATCTAATAAAATTATTTTCATATATTTTTAAATTTTATTTTTAAATTGTCTATCTGTATAAAATATTAATGATAAATATCTAGCTATTTTTATTGCAGAAGATAATTTTCTCTGAAATTTAAGTTTTGTACCAGTTATTTTACTTGGTATTATTTTACCACTTTCAGTTATATATTTTTTTAACATATCTATATCTTTATAATCTATATAACTTATTTTGTTTATTGTGAACTTACAAAATTTTTTTTTTTTATTTATATTAAACATAATTTTATTAAACTTTATTTATGTTTTGTTTATTATTCATTATTATTGAGGGTTCTTTAATTGCTTTTTTTATATTTAATATTATATTTCTTATAATATAAGAATTTAATTTAAAATTATTTTTTAATTCATTTATTAAATCTATTTTACATTCTATATTAATTAAAGAATAATATGCTTTATTTATTTTTTTTATTGAATATGCTAATTCTCTTCTTCCCCAATTTTCTAATCTATGTATTATTCCTCCATGATTTTTTATTATCAATAAATATTTTTCAATTATCTTTTTATATTGAACTTCACTTGTAGTATTTAATAATAAAACTATTTCATAGTTTTTCATTTTTTACCTTTATTTTAATTAAATAAATTTATTTAAAATAATTTTGTCTAATTATTTCAAATAAAAAAATTCCAACAGAAACAGAAACATTTAATGAATTAGTTTTACCTAAAATAGGTATTTTAATTATATCATTACAATATCTACTAGTTATATTTCTTATTCCTTTACATTCTGATCCAAATATTATTGCTATAGGTAATTCAAATTTATAATTAAATATTATTTTATTAGATTTATCAGAAGTACCTAATATATTAATATTATTTTTTTTTAAAAAAATTAATATATTTATAATATTTTTAACTATAAATATATTTAAGTTATCAACAGCACCACTAGCAACTTTCCTTACAACTTCTGTTATAGGTGAAGATTTATATTTAGTTATTATAACACAATCTATGTTTGCAACATCAGCAGATCTTAAACAGGATCCTAAATTTCTAGGATCTTGTATATTTTCTAATATTAAAATTATATTTTTATTTAATAAGTCTTCCATTTTTACTATTTTTTTAATAATATTTTTATTATTGTAAATGATAATAAAAATATTTTTTATTTCTTTTATATTTGTAAATTTATTAATATTATTTTTATTTATATAATTTATATTAATTTTATTTTTTTTTAATAATCTTATTATTTCTATAATTCTTATATTTAGTTTTAAATTTAATATTATATAAGATTCTTTTATTATTTTAGGATTATTATCTAATATAGATCTAATAGTATTTAATCCATAAACTATTTCTGACATTTTAAATATTATAATTATAATTTTTAATTATATTTTTAATATGATGTATTAATTTATTTATAGAATTATTATCTGTATTAAATTTTTTAAATTTAAATTTCCAATTATTTATCCAATTAATTTGTTTTTTATATAAATTTATTGTTGATTTAATAGAATTATTTATCATATCTTTATAACTAATTTTATTAGAAAAATAATCCCACATTTGTTTATATCCTATTGATTTTATTGATTGTTTGTTATAATCCAAATCACCTCTATTAAATAAATTAAGTACTTCATTTTCAAATCCATCATCAATCATTTTATAAAATCTAAATTTTATTTTTTTATTTATATTAGTTTTGTCTTCATTAATTATTATAATTTGATAAATATCAAATAATTTATTTGAAATATTATTTAATCCTATAAATTTACTATTATTTTTTATTAAAAAATAATTTTCTATATATTTATATATTATTTTATTATTATTAATATTTAAATTATTTTTATTTAATTTAAAATATAAATTTTTAATTTTGTATATATTGATATCATTTATACTTTTTTTTATATTAAAATTTATAAATAAATTAGAGTATAAATTTATACCATTTAATAATGTTTTTATATAAAACATACTTCCACCAACAAATGTTGGAATTTTATTACATAATAATATTTCATATATAGAAGTTATAGAATCTCTACAAAAATCTAATACAGAATATTTTTGTATAGGATCTCTTATATCAATTATTTTATATGGATATTTTATTAATTCTTCTTTGTTAGGTTTTGATGTTCCTATATTCATATCTCTAAATATTAAAGTTGAATCAGAATTTATTAATTTTATAGGAAATAAATTACTTAATTTAAATGATAATTTTGTCTTACCAGATGCTGTATGACCTATAATAAATAATATAGGTATTTTATTAAATTTTTTATTAATAATAAATTTATTCATTTTATTAAGAATAAATAAAATTTTTTCTATAAAAAATTAATTCTTCTACAGATTCATATATATCAGAAAAAGCTCTATGAATATTTCTTTTTTTAAAATTACATAATATTTCAGGTTTCCATCTTTTTACTAATTCTTTTATTGAATTTACATCTAAATGTTTATAATTAAAATAATTTTCTAATTTAGGCATATATTTTACTAAAAATCTTCTATCTTGACTAACATTATTTCCACACATAGGAGATTTTTTATAATTTACCCAATTATTTAAAAAATCTAATGTAATATTTTCAGCTTCATTTTCATTTATTTTACTATTTTTAATTTTATATATTAATCCATTATTTGTATGAGTATTTATATTCCATTTATCCATATTTGATAAATTTTTATCAGATTGATATATAATAAATTCTGGACCTTTTGCTAATATGTTTAATTCAGAATCTGTTATTAATGTAGCTATTTCTATTATATGACATTTAATTGGATCTAATCCTGTCATTTCTAAATCTATCCATATTAGATTTTTATCATTTTTTAACATTATTTAATTTAAAATATATTTTTTATATTATTTTTTTTTATAAATTTATTTATTGAGTTTATTATTTCTTCTTTTGCATATTTTTTATCTTTAAAATCTTTTACTTTTGACCATTTATTTTTATAATTATTTTTATAATTTTCAAAGAAGTATCTTATATTATGTAAAATAGTTTCAGAAATATCATATATATCTTTAATATTATCAAATTCATTTGATATATTAAAATTTGGAACAGCAATTATTTTATTATCTTCTCCACTTTCGTCACACATATTTAAAATACCTATTGGTCTACAATTTATTATTGATCCAATTTGTAATGATAAATTTATTGGAATTACAACATCTAAATTATCATTATCATTTGATAATGTTTTATTAATAAATCCATAATTACATGGATATGACATTTTATTTATAAATCTGTCTATTAATATATTTCCATATGAATCTATTTCATATTTTATGTTTAATTTATTAGGAATTTCTATTATTACGTTTATATCATCTGGTATATTATTACCAGGTTTTATATTATTAATATTCATATTGTTATTTCCTTTAAGTTTTTAATATAATAGTTTAATTTTTATAAATAATATATTATAATTTTATTAAAAAATTAATATAATATAATAATATTTAATGAATAAAATAAAAATATTTAGTGGTATACAACCATCAGGTAATTTAACTATAGGTAATTATATATCTATTTTAAAACAAATTAATAAAATTCAATATGATAATATATGTATGTTATGTATAGCTGATTTACATATTATGAATAAATATATTAATCCTATATCTGTAAGAAAAAATATATTAGATTTAATATCTATATTAATATCATCTGGAATAGAATATAAAAATAATATAATATTTTTACAATCTGATATATTAGAAAATACTCAATTATATTGGATATTATCTAATTTTATAAGATTTAATGAATTAAAAAGATTAAATCAATTTAAAGAAAAAATCAATATATTAAATAATTCAATAAATTTAAATTTATTGAATTATCCAATTCTAATGGCATCTGATATTTTATTATACAGAATAGATAATATTATAGTAGGAAAAGATCAAAAACAACATATAGAAATAATGAATTTAATAGCAAAAAGATTTAATAGTTTTTATGGTTATTATTTTAAAATTCCAAATATTATCATAAATGAAAATCATTATATAATGTCATTATCTAATCCTAATAAAAAAATGTCTAAATCAGATAATAATGATAATAATTCAATAAAAATATTAGACGATGAATATACTATAAGAAAAAAAATAAAAAAAGCTGTTACTGATTCAAACAATAGTATTAATTATAATAAAATAAATCAACCTGGTGTATATAATTTATTAAATATTTTGTCTTCTATAAGTAATGTTTCTATAAATGATTTATTAATTTATTTTAAAAATAAATCTTATAATGATTTAAAAAATAAACTTTCTGATGAAATAGTTAATGAATTAAAAAAAATAAAAGATAAATATATATATATTAGATCTAACGAATATTTATTAAATAAAATTATAGAAAATGGTTTTAATAAAGCTAAAAAAATAGCTAAGAATACGTTATTTGATATTAAAAAATTAATAGGTTTAAATAAATTAAATTAAAATTATGTTAAAATGTATTATAACTAATAAAAAAGTTTTATTTGGTAATAATAGATCTAATGCTATGAATGCAACTAGAAGAAAATTTTTTCCTAATATACATATGAAAAAATTTTGGATACCTAGTAAAAATAAATATATAAAATTAAAAATATCTACAAAAGGTATAAGATTAATAGATAAATTTGGAATAGAAAATTTATTAAAAAAATTTAAAATTAAATATTAATTTATATGAGTAAAAAAAAATTAACAGAAATTATAAAATTAATATCTTCAGAAACAAAACATTTTTATACTACTACTAAAAGTAAAAAAATAAAATTAAAAAAAATAAAAATTAAAAAGTTTGATCCAATAATAAAAAAACATGTAATTTATAATGAATATAAAATAAATAAAAATAAATAAAATTATATTTTATTTATTTTATTAATCATATATAAAAAATTATTTATATCTAGTGATGATTTACCAATTAATAAACCATTTATAAAATATTTATTCAAAAATATATCTATATTATCAATTGATACTGACCCTCCATATAAAAATTTTATATTATTAGATATATTTTTATCTATTTTATTTAAATATTTTAGAATAGAACATATTATATATTCTATATGATCTATACTAGCATTTACATTAGTTCCTATTGACCAAATAGGTTCATATGCTATTATAGAATTATAAAATATTTTTATACCACCATATTTTATAAATTCTTTTATTTGATTAATACATTTTAATAATGATTTTTTATTTATATAATCATTATTATTTTCTCCTATACATAATATAGGAATTAAATTATTAGATTTAACTAATATAAATTTTTTTATTATATTTTTATTTGATTCTTTATGTATTATTCTTCTTTCTGAATGACCTAATATTACATATGAAACTCCTATTTCTTTTAACATATATATAGATATTTCTCCTGTATATGGTCCTTCAAAATTTAAATCAACATTTTGAGAAGATGAATAAACATTATTAATATTATATTTTTTTAGTAAAATATTATTAAGATAATCTAAATATATAATAGGAGGTGCTAATATAATTTTATTATTAATAATTTTTTTATTTTCATATAACTTATTTATAAAATTATTTAATAATAATTTATTTCCATTTAACTTCCAATTTGCTACTAATAACATATTTAATTTAATTAATTTAAGTTTTATTATTTATAATTTTATATTATATATTTATATAAATCTATATTATTAAAATTTTTACTTAATTTAAGATTTACATAATTTTCATCAATAATTATTTTTTTATTTGATATATTTGGTGCATTAAATAATATATCTTCAAGTAATTCTTCTAATATACTATATAATCTTCTAGCACCTAAATTATCATGTAATTCATTCATTTTATAAGAAAATTCTGCAATTTTTTTTATAGAACAATCAGTAAAATTAATGTCAATTTTTTCTGTTTTTATAAGTAATTTATATTGATTTATTATGGAATTTTTTGTTTTTGTTAATATTTTTTCAAAATCTAATAAAGATAAACTATCTAATTTTACTTTTATGGGTAATCTACCTTGTAATTCTGGTAATAAATCTGATACATCTACATTATAAAATGATCCTGATGCAATAAATAATATATTATCAGTTTTTATTATTCCATGTTTTGTATTTATTGTACATCCATCTATTAATGAAAGAAGATCTCTTTGAACTCCTTCTCTAGATACATCTATACCATTATATATATCATTTTTTTTTCTACAAATTTTATCTATTTCATCTATAAATACTATACCATTTTGTTCAATTAAATTTATAGATTCCTTTTTTATATTATCTAAATTTAAATTTTTATTAAATTCTTCTTCCATTAGTATTTTTCTTGCTTCTTTTACTTTTACTTTAAATATTTTATCTTTATTTTTAGATATATTTTTTAATATTGATTGAATTTGATTATTTATATCATCTACTTCGGTAGATATAACTTCTACTCCTACAGATGAAGATAATAAATTTATTTCTATTTCTATATCTTCTAATTCTTTATTTGATAATTTATTTTTTAAATTATTAATTTCAATATCTTCAATATCATTATTTATGCTATTTTTATTATTAATTAATATTTTTAATATTTTATCTTCAACTATTTTTTTAATTTTTATTTTATTTTTTTTTATATGTTTAAATTTTAAATTTTTTATAGTATTTTCTAATAAATCTTTTATTATTGAATCAACTTCTTTACCTATATATCCAACTTCAGTAAATTTTGTTGCTTCAACTTTTATAAAAGGAAAATTTAGTAATTTTAATAATCTTCTAGATATTTCTGTTTTACCTACTCCTGTAGGTCCTATCATTAATATATTCTTAGGAGCTATATCATTTCTTAATGATTTATTTATATTCATTCTTCTATATCTATTTCTTAAAGCTATTGCTATTGTTTTTTTAGCTTTATCTTGTCCTATAATATATTTATCTAAATAATTTACTATATCTTTTGGAGTAACAGTTTTATACATTTTATTTGTTAATATTTTAATTCTTCTATTATAAAATTCTTATTTGTATATATACATATATCACTTGCTATACATAATGATTTATTAACTATATCTTTAGCAGATAATTCAGTATTTTCTAATAATGCACATGCTGCAGATTTTGCATACATTCCACCTGATCCAATAGCAATTAAATCATTATTTAATTGCATAACATCTCCATTACCACTTATTAAAAATGATTTATCTATATCTACTACAACTAGTAAGGTTTCTAATGTTTTTAAAAATTTATCATTTCTCCAATTTTTTGATAAATCAACAGAAGACTTAAGTAAATTTCCATTATTTTCATTCAGTTTTTGTTCAAATAATTCTAATAAAGTAATAGAATCTGATGTACTACCAGAAAATCCTACTATAATACTATTATTATAAATTTTACGTACTTTTTTAACATTTGGTTTTATTATATAATCACCAAATGTGGCTTGTCCATCACCACCTATTACAACATTGTTTTTTTTTCTAACACTTAAAATAGTTGTCATAATATTTATATTAAAATTTATATAGTAAATAATATAATTATATTATATATAATTTATAAATAAAATAATTTTAATAAAAATAATAAAATCATATTTTACATATTAATAAATTTATATTAATATATAAAATAAAATTTATTTATTATAATTATATATGAAAAAAAATATTCATCCTAATATATTTAATATAGATGTTATATGTTCTTGTAACAATATAATAAAAATTAAATCAACTTCTAATAGTAATATTAATATAGATACTTGTAATTTATGTCATCCTTTTTATACTAATAAAAATCGTATTATATATAATATAGGTAAAATAGGGAAATTTAATAATAAGTTTAAAGATTTTTTTGAGTAATATTATTATAACTTAATATTTTATTGTTTATACATTAATTTAAATTGGTATATTATGATGTATGTAGTTTTTTGTAATAAAGGAAAACAATATATTGCTGAAAATAATAGTATATTATTTATAGATAAATTAAATAATAATGAAAATGATTATATAGAATTTAATAATATTATTTTAGTTTATAAGGATAATGATATAATAATAGATAAAGAGTATTTATCTAAAATTAAAATAATAGCTTTAGTTTTAAAACATATAAAAGGAAAAAAAATAGGAATAGTAAAATTTAAAAGAAGAAAAAATTATTTAAAAAGATATAATCATCGTAAATTAATTACTAAAATAAAAATTTGTAACATTATCTTATAATATTTATGGCTCATAAGAAAGCGGCTGGATCTACTAAAAATGGTAGAGATTCTATAGGTAAAAGATTAGGAATAAAATGTTATGATGGAGAAAATGTACTACCTGGATATATAATATTAAGACAAAGAGGAATGAAAATTAGACCAGGTTGTAATGTAAAATGTGGTAGAGATTATACTATATATTCTTTAATAAAAGGAAAGGTTAAATTTATTAAAAAGAATAATATTAATAAAATATTTGTTAATGTTATTAAAAATAATATATGAAAAATTTTTATGAAACTATTATAACAGTATATGCTGGTAATGGTGGAAATGGAAATTGTAGTTTTAGTAAATCTTCTAAAAAATTATTCAGTGGAAAACCTGATGGAGGAAATGGTGGTAATGGAGGTAATATATTTATATTTTCTAATAAAAGTATAAATAATTTATTAAAAATAAATAATAAAAAAATATTTAAAGCCGAAAATGGAAGAAATGGTTTGAATAATAAATGTAATGGAAGAAATGGTAAAAATTTAATAATAAATGTACCAATTAATACTAAAATATATAATTTAGATACATCTGAATTAATAGATAATTTAGATATAGATAATAAAATTATATTAGTTGCAAAAGGTGGAAATAAAGGATTAGGTAATTTTATTTTTAAATCTTCTATTAATAGATCTCCTAAAAACTTTACAAATGGAAAAAAAGGAGAAATAAGAAAATTAAAATTAATATTTAATTTAAGACCAAATGTTTGTATATTAGGAATGGTTAATTCAGGTAAATCTTCTTTAATAAATTTAATATCTAACTCAAATTCTAAAATAGATAATTATCCATTTACTACTAAATATCCTATATTAGGAACTTTATTTAGTGAAAATTATAAAAAAATATCTATATTAGATACACCAGCAATATTTAATAATATTTATAAAAATAAATATTTAAATTTAAATATATTTAAATATTTTGAAAAGTGTAATTTAATACTATATATAATAGATTCTTCAATAATAAATCAAAAATTTATTTATGATAATATAAATATTATTAATTATATTATAAACGATAAATTAATATGTAAAAATATATGGATTGTATTTAATAAATTAGATTTAGTAAATAATATATTTAATTTTAATAAAATTATTAAATTTAATTTTAATAATAAATATAAATATTATATAATTTCATGTTTAAACAAATTTAATATAAATAACCTACTATTAGATATAAATAATTTTATTGACAAAAATATGTATTTAAATATTCATAAATATGAAAATAAAGATTTAAATATTAATTGGAATTAAAAATTTTAAAATTATATTAAAAGGTATTTTAATGACTAAAATGTTCCTATGACTTTAAATGGTGCAAATAAATTAAGAAAAGAATTAAATTTTTTGAAAAAAATAAGTAGACCTAAAATAATTCAAAGTATTATTGAAGCTAGAAAACATGGTGATTTAAAAGAAAATTATGAATATCATGCAGCTAAAGAACAACAAAAATTATGTGAAAATAGAATAAAAAATATAGAAATTAAATTATTAAATTCAAAAATAATAGATATAAAAAATATAAAAAATAATAATTTAATTATATTTGGATCAACAGTAGAATTAGAAAATTTAAATTCTAATAATAAAGAAGAATATTGTATAGTAGGTGAAGAAGAATTTGATATAAAAAATAATAGGATATCTATATATTCACCTATTGCTAAAGGATTAATAGGTAAAAAAATAGGAGATATTGTTTATATACAAGTTCCTATGGGTGTTTTAAAATATAAAATAGTTAATATAAAATATATCTAATATATAAATTTATTTACTATAATTTGAAAAATAAATATTGGATAAAAAATAGATTAAATGATTTTTATGTAAAAAAATCTATAATTAATAATTATAGATCTAGATCTAGATTTAAAATACAGGAAATAAATAATAAATTTAATATTTTTAAAAAAAATATTAATATTGTAGATATAGGATCTTCACCAGGTGGATGGTCAGAATATGCTAGTGAAATTATAAATAATACTGGTAAAATATTTTCATGTGATATTTTACCTATGAAAAATATTAATAATGTTTTATTTTATAAAGGAGATATATTAGATAATAATTTTTTAAATAAATTTATAAAAGAAATAAATGGTTATGATATTAAAGTTGTAATGTCAGATGTTTCTCCAAATATAAGTGGATTTTCTTGTATAGATTTACCTAAAATTATTACTTTAGCTAATTTATCTTTAAAAATATATTTAAATTTAGTTAAATCTAATGGATATTTTATATTAAAATTATTTTATGGAAATGATATTAATATTTTTTTAAAAAAAATTAAATTAATTTTTAAAAATGTTAATATTTTTAAACCTTTTTCTTCTAGTAAAAATTCTAGTGAATTTTATATTATTGCTAATAATTTAATATAAATATTTAATTATCTAATTATAAATTTAGTATAAAGGTATTTATGGACATACTAAAAAATTTTTTTATTTGGTTATTTGTATCAATAGTATTAATTTTTATATTACAAAATATAAACTTTAATAATAATTATAGTAAAGATAAGATAGAATATTCTAGATTTATATATGACTTAAATAATAATAGAATAAAAGAAGTATATATAAATGGTAGAGAAATTTTAGTTACAAAAAAAAATAATAATAATTATATTACATATATTCCTTTTTATGATTCTGAACTATTAAAAAATTTATTAAAAAAAAATATAAAAATAATTGGAGAACCTATAGAAAAAAATAATTTATTAACTTCTATATTTATATCATGGTCTCCTATATTAATATTAATAATTATTTGGATATTTTTTATTAAACAAATTCAATTAAACAATAAGAATGCTATAAATTTTAGTAAAAATAGAGCAAAAATAATATTTAATAAAGTTGATATTAATTTTTCTGATGTTGCTGGATGTGATGAAGTTAAAAATGAGATAAGCGATATAATATTTTTTTTAAAAAACCCAGAAAAATTTAAAAATATTGGTTGTAGAATTCCTAAAGGTATATTGATGGTAGGACTTCCAGGAACAGGAAAAACTTTATTAGCAAAAGCATTAGCTGGAGAATCAAATGTTCCTTTTTTTAATATTTCCGGTTCTGATTTTGTTGAAATGTTTGTTGGAGTAGGAGCTTCAAGAGTTAGAAATATGTTTTATGAAGCAAAAAAAAATAGTCCTTGTATAATATTTATAGATGAAATAGATGCAGTTGGAAGACAAAGAGGATTTGGATTAGGAAGTGGAAATGATGAAAGAGAACAAACTTTAAATCAAATACTTGTAGAAATGGATGGATTTAATACAAAAGATAATATAGTAGTAATAGCTGCTACAAATAGGTTAGATATATTAGATCCAGCTTTATTAAGATCAGGTAGATTTGACAGACAAATTTTAATAGATCTTCCAGATATAAAAGGTAGAGAAGAAATATTAAGAATACATACGAAAAAAATATTTATGGATTTAAATATTAATTTATCATTAATTTCTAAATATACTTCTGGATTTTCTGGAGCGGATCTGTTTAATTTAGTTAATGAATCTGTAATACTTGCTATAAAAAATAATAAAAATCATGTATCTATGGATGATTTTGAAAAATCAATAGATAAAATATTATTAGGTTTAGAAAAAAGTTCAATGGTTATAACAAATGACCAAAAAGAATTAACTGCATATCATGAATCTGGACATACAATAGTTGGTAAATTAATATCAAATAATGATTTATTACATAAAGTAACAATAATACCTAGAAGTAAATCATTAGGAGCAACTTGTTTTTTACAAGAAGAAAATTTATTAAATTTTAATAAAATTAAATTAGAAAATCAAATATCAATATTATATGGAGGTAGAATAGCTGAAGAAATAATATATGGCAAAAATTTTGTTTCTACTGGTTCTAAAGATGATATAAAAAAAGCAACAATAATTGCTAGAAATATGATAATGAAATGGGGATATTCTTATAAATTAGGTCCATTATATTATGATAATATAGATTTGTCTAATAAAAAATTATTTAATAATAATAAAAATATATCTGAATATACACATAAAATAATAGATGAAGAAATATTAAATTTAATAAAAATTAATTATAATAAAGCAAAAAATATATTAATAAATAATATAAATATTCTACATAATATGAAAGATGCTTTAATAGAATATGAAACATTAGACTCTATTCAAATAAATAAAATAATAAATAAAAAATTATAAATAATATGCGTATAATATTTACTTTATTATTTGTAATAACATCTATATTTTTAATTTTTTTTATAACCTATTTTAATATAAATAATGAAAGATTAGAATTTAATTATTTAGATGATTTAAATATGGTTAATAGAAAATCTTTTGATTATTTAAATAATATTATATCTTTTTTTTCATTATTATTTTTTATATTTAGTTTAATATTAAAATTTTATTATTAAAATATTATACCGAGGTGGTGAAATTGGTAAACACGCTATTATGAGATAATAGTGCTTATGCTTATGGGTTCAAATCCCTTCCTCGGTAATTTAAAAAATTGTTTTTTTACATAAAATATAGTATATTATTTAAGCGGAGTAGAGCAGTTTGGAAGCTCGTCGGGCTCATAACCCGAAGGTCGTTGGTTCGATTCCAACCTCCGCAACTTAAACTTAAATATATATAAAATTAAAATAATATTATTATATTTATATTATTTTAATTTTATATATTTTATATTAATATTATTAAATTATTATAATAAATTGTAATGAAAGATATTCTAAATATTGTTGAATATTTATCTAATGATAAATTAATTAAAAAAGATAAAATTTTTGACATAATAGAATCAATTATTAAATTTTCTATAAAAAAAAAATTTAAAGATGATTTTAATAATATTAAAATTATATTTGATAGAAAAATTGGATCATTAAAAATATTTAAAATAATAAAAAATAATAATATTACAAATGAAAAAAAAACATATATTAATAAATTAAATACAGATTTTTTTTTAGAAGAAATAAAAGATATAGAATATAATAGAACTATAATACAATATGCTAAAAATTTTATATTTAAAAAAATAAATAATTTAGAAAAATTAGAACTTTTTAATAAATATAAGAATTCTATGAATAAAGTATTTTTATGTATTGTAAAGAAAATATATAATAATAAGATATTATTACTTATAGATAACAATATAGAAGGAATTATATTTAATAAAAATTTATTATATAATGATAATTTTAAGGTAAATGATAAATTTAAAGGAATTTTATACTTTATAAAAAGTACTAAATATAATATACAATTATTTATAAGTAGAATAGGTTCTACAATAATTAGAGAATTATTAAATAATGAAATTTTTGAATTAAATAATAATACTATTACAATAGTTTCAATATCTAGAGAACCAGGAATAAAAACTAAAATAGCAGTAAAATCTAATAATAGAAATATAAATCCTATACATTTTCTTGTTATAAATAAAAAATATGTATTAAAATTAATATCTAACGAATTTAATAAAGAATCAATAGATATAATTTTATGGAATTCAAATCTATTAGAATTTATAAAAAATTCTATATATCCTATAAATATAAAATCTATTTATTTTAATAAAAAAAATAATAATATAAATATATTAATAAATAAAAATGATATATTAAAAGTAATTGGTAAAAATGGTATAAATATTAAATTAATATCTTCTTTAGTAAATCATAGTATAAATATTTCTTATAATAAAAATTAGATACTATAAAATTTGTATGAGTAAAATTATAAATAATAATTTAATAGAAATAAATAAAAAAATAAATTTTACTAAATTAATAAGTAAACTTTCTTTAAAAGAAAAAGATATTAATTATATAAAAAGTATATTTAATATAGATAATATTAAAATTATTAATATTGATTTATTAAAAAATATTTTAAATAAATTAAATTATATTATTATAGAAGAATTTAATGATAATATAGATAAATTATATATTACATTAAAAAAAAATAATAATATTGATTATAGACCACCAATAATTACATTAATAGGACATGTAGATAGTGGTAAAACTTCTATATTAGATTGTATAGAATTAAATAATTCTATTAATAATGAAGTTAGAGGAATAACTCAATATATAAGATCTTTTAAAGTTAATTATTCTGATAATAAAAATTTTATATTTATTGATACTCCAGGTCATGAATCATTTGTTAATATTAGAAATAATTGCATTAAAATTTCTGACATTATAATTTTAGTTATATCTGTTGATGATATACTTAAAAATAATATTATAGATAAATTTATAAATGAAATTTTATATACAAATTTAACATTTAAATTAATAATTATTATAAATAAAATAGATAAAATAAATGATTTTAATAGTTTAAAATTTAAATTTGAAAATAATTATAATTCTATATTTAAAAATATTGATATAAATTATGATATTTTATATTTGTCAGCTAAATATAAAAAAAATATTGATTTATTAATTAACAATATTAAATCAAAATTTAATTATATTGATTTAAAATTTAGTAAAGAAAATATTGCATATGGTATAGTTATTGAATCATATATTGATAAAAATATGGGACCTACAGCTAAAATAATAATAAAAGATGGTACAATAAATGTTGGTGATTTAATACTATTTGATTATTTTTTTTGTAAATTAAAATTAATAATAGATAATAATAATAAAATAAATAGTGCAAATCCTTTAAATATTGTTAAAATTTTCGGTTTGCCTACCTTATCTAAAATAGGTGAAAAAATAATTATATTAAATGATATAAAAAAAATAAAAAATATAATTTCATATAGAAATATCATTAAAAATAAAAATAATTTATATATTAATAAATATAATGATTTTTTAAATAAAAATAAATATAATTTAAATTATATAATAAAAACAAATTCTATTGGAATTAATGATGCTATTTTACATTCTATAAAAGAAATATCTAATAATAATTGTAATAATATAAATATAAATATATTAAAAATAGAAACAGGAATTTTAAAAAAAGATGATATATATTTATCTTTAAATTCTAATTCAGAATTATTATTATTTAATGTTAAAATTGATTTAAATTTAATCAAATTAATTAATAATTTTAATATTAAAATTAAATCTTATTCTATAATATATGATTTAATAGATTATATTAAATATTCTATTAAAAATATTTTAAGCTTAGAAGAAAAAAGTAATATAGAAGGAAATGCTAATGTTATTAAAATATTTAATATAAATAATTCTATTATTATAGGATGCAAATTAGAAAATGGTGTGTTTCGTAAAAAAAATAATATAAAAATTTTTAGAAAAGATATTTTATTATATGATGGAAATATATTGTCTATGAAAATTCTTAAAAAAAGTGTTAATGAAGTAAATAATAATACAGAATTTGGTATTTCAATAAATAAAAATAATATATTAATAAAAGAAGGAGATAAGATTATTTCTTTTAAAGAAATAAATGAATAATGTTTTATATAAATAGATTAGAAAAAGATATAAGATATAAAATATATTATATTATATTAAAGTTCATAAATGATAATAGATTAAAAAATATAACTATATTAGATGTTAAATTATATAAAGATTTTTCTATTGTAAAAATATATATATTACATTTAATTAATAATTCATGTAATATAATTAAATTATTAAATAATTCTTCAAATTTTATTAGAAAAAAATTATTTAAAAATATTAAAATAAAAAAAATTCCTAAATTGTTATTTGTTTATGATAAATATGTAAATAATACTATTAATATTATTAATTTAATAAATAATTTAAAATATTAAAGTATGAATGGTCTTTTATTATTAGATAAACCATATAAATGGACTTCTAGATTTTCTTTAAAAACAGTTTGTAATTTATTAAAAAATAATAATGCAGGTTATTATGGAGTATTAGATTCAATTGCAACTGGAATTTTACCTATATTATTTGGCAAAAATAAAAAAATTTCTATTGAATTATCTAATTCAGACAAATGTTATGAAGTTATTGCTTGTATTGGAATTAGAACAAGTACTTATGATTCTGAAGGAACTATTATAAGTAAATTGTCTATTATTAATATAAGTAAACATTATATTTTATCTATTTTAAAAAAGTTTTGTGGGAATATAAAACAATACTCTCCTATATATTCTAATGTTAAATATTTAGGAAAACCATCTTATAAATATGCTTTAAATAATATTGAAATAATAAAAATACCTAGATATGTAAATATATATAATATTAAATTTATATATTTAAAAAATAATTTATTAAAATTAAAAATTTTATGTTCTAAAGGAACATATATAAGATCTTTAATAAATGATATAGGTAATTATATTGGATGTGGGGCATATGTTTATTATTTAAGAAGAATAAAAATGTATAATTTTAATGAATCTGATATAATATCATTTAATTATATATATAAAATATCTAATTTTTATAATTTTAATAAATATAAAATTATGAGATATTTATTTACTAAAAAATTAGATTTTATTTAATAATAAATAAATTTATTACAAATTATGGATATTTGTTTAAAATATAATAGTTATTGTGGATCAATTGAATTTCAAATAACAAATTTAACTAATAAAATTAATAAATTACAAGAACATTTTAAAATTAATAAAAAAGATAATCATAGTAAGAGAGGTCTTATTTTAATGATATCTAAAAGAAAAAAATTATTAAGTTATTTAAAAAGAAAAAATACAAATTCATATATAAATTTAATAAGCAATTTAAATTTACGTAAATAACTTATATAATAAATTTATTTTTTAACTATTTAGGTAATATTTTTGTTTTACTCATTTATAAAAGAATTTAAATATTGTGGATATTCTATAAAAATAGAAATTGGAAATATAGCTAGACAAGCTACATCTTCTTTGTTAATAAGTGCAAATGATACTTCTATAATAATTTCTATAGTAGAGAATAATAAAAATTTATTAAATCAAAATATTTTACCATTAACTGTTAATTATTATGAAAGAGCTTATGCTTCAGGAAAATTTCCAGAAAATTTTTTAAGACGTGAATTTAAATTATCTGAAAATGAAATAATAATGTCTAGGTTAATAGATAGATCTATAAGACCATTATTTAGTAAAAATTATTTTAATGAAATACAGATAACATTAACTGTTTTATCATTAGATCCTGATGTTAATTTAGATATTATATCTATAATAGGTGTTTCTACTGCTTTAAGTATATCAAATATTCCATTTAATGGACCTATAGGTGTATCTAAAATAGGATATATAAATAATGAATTAGTGTTAAATCCAAATAATAATGATTTAAAAAATAGTGAATTAGATTTATTAATTTCTGGAACTTTAGATTCTATTACAATGATAGAATTATCATCAAATTTTTTAGAAAAAAAAATAATATTAGATGCAATAAAGTTAGGTAAAAAAAATTATAGTTTTATTATAGATAATATAAATGATATAAAAAATAAAATTAATATTAATAATAATCTTAAAGAAATAGAATATAATAATGATATATCATTATATAATTTAATATACGATATTTCATATGATAAATTTAATATTGCATATTCTATAGAAAATAAAAATGATAGATTAATAGAAATAATTAAAATAAAAAATAATATTTTAGATCAAATAATAAATATTTTATCTAAAAATCAAGAAAATAATATATTAATTAATATTAATAATGTAGAAAAGGATGTAGTTAGAAATAAAATAATAAACAATAAAGTTAGAATAGATGGTAGAAATTATGATTCTATAAGAGATATAAGTATTAATATTGGAATTTTAAAAAGGGTTCATGGATCATCTATATTTACTAGAGGATATACACAATCTTTAGCTTCAATAACATTAGGTAGTGAAAAAAATGGTATAGAAAACTCTAATGGTATAATTGATAATTTTTTATTTCATTATAATTTTCCTCCATATTGTGTAGGAGAAATAGGAAATTATGGATTTCCAAAAAGAAGAGAAATAGGTCATGGTAAATTAGCTAAAAAAAGTTTAATTTATACAATGCCTAAATTTAAAGATTTTCCTTATTCTATAAGGGTTGTTTCAGAAATAATGGAATCTGATGGATCTTCATCTATGGCATCTGTTTGTAGTGCATCTTTAGCTTTAATGGATTCAGGTGTACCTATAAAATCTCATATAGCTGGTATAGCTATGGGTTTAATAAAGAATAATAACGATAACATTATTTTATCTGATATATCTGGAAATGAAGATAATTTTGGAGATATGGATATGAAAGTTTCTGGAATAAATAATAAAATAACCTCTATACAAATGGATGTAAAAAATGGATTAATATCTATTGATATAATAGATAATATTTTAGATAAAGCCTTGATTTCAATAAATAAAATTATTGATATAATGAATTCTTATATTTCATGTCCTAGAAAAAAATTATCTAAATTTGCTCCTAAAATATTTACTATTAATATAGATAAAAGTAAAATTAAGGATGTTATAGGTAAGGGTGGATCTACTATAAAATCTATAATGAATGATACAAAATCTTTAATAGATATAAATGATTGTGGATTTATTAAAATATATTCTAATAGTGATGAATTAGGAAAAAAAGCAATAAATAAAATTATTAATATAACATCTTATATTAAAAATGATAAAATATATAAAGGTATAATAACAAAAATAATAAGTAATATTGGTATACTTGTATATTTAGAAAATAAAAAAAAAGAAGGATTGATAAAATTAACTTCTAATAAATTAGTTAAAAATAATATTAATTCTTTTAAAATCGGTCAAGAAGTTTATGTTAAAATATTAAATATAGAAAAAAATGGAAAAATGAAATTATTATTAAATAATAATTAAAAAATTATTTATGTCATATAATAAAACTTTTTTAGATTTAGGATTAGAAGTAAATATATGTAATAAGTTAAGTGAGTTAGGATTTGATAAACCTTTTCCTATACAAATAGAATCTATACCTAAATTAATTAATGGATTAAATATTATAGGTAATGCTAGAACTGGAAGTGGTAAAACAATAGCATTTGTAACTCCTTTTTTAAATAAAATAGATATAAATTTAAAATATCCTCAATTTTTAATAATTGAACCTACAAGAGAATTAGTTATACAGGTTAGTAAAGTTATATATGATATTTCTTCTGGAATAAAAAAAATAAACATTAGTTCTTTATATGGTGGTCAAAATTATAATATACAATTTAAATCATTAAAAGATAATCCTAATTTTATAATTGGAACTCCCGGAAGATTAATAGATCATATAAAGAAAGGTACATTAAATATATCTAAAATAAAAGGATTAGTAATAGATGAAGCTGATGAAATGTTAAATATGGGATTTATAAATGATGTTAAATATATATTATCTAATATAAATAATAAATATCAAATTGCATTATTTTCTGCTACTTTATCTAAAGAAATAAAAAATATAGCTTATAAATTTACAGATAATCTTGTTGAAGTAGTAGTAAATGATAGTGATTGTAGTAATTCAAAGATAGAACAAAACTATATTATTATAGATTATAATTTAAATAAAAAATTAGTTTTATTAACTTTTATAGAAATATCAAAATTTAAATTATGTATTATTTTTGTTAATACAAAAAATTTAACTATTGAAATATCTGATTTATTAAAAAAATTCGATTATAATTCTTCTTATATAAATGGAGATATTAATCAAAAAATAAGAGAAAAAACTATAAAAATATTTGTAGAAGAAAAAATAAATATATTAGTTGCTACAGATATTGTAGCTAGAGGAATTGATATAAATAAAGTTGATTTAATTATAAATTATGATTCTCCTAATAATATTGATACTTATATACATAGAATAGGAAGAACTGGTAGAGCAGGAAAAGATGGTAAATCATTTATTTTTATAAATAAAAATGATTTTAAAATATTAAAAATAATAAAAAATAAATTTAATATAAATAGATATTTTTTACCAAGTTTAGAAGAATTAAATAAATTAAAAGAATCTAAATTTATAGATAAGATAAAAAATAGCTCAATTAATATTAAATTAATAGATTTTAATAAAATAATAACTAAATTATTAGATTTATTTAATAATGATTATATAAATTTAATTAATGTTATTTTAAATATTTTAAATAAAGAAAAACCTATAATTTTAAATGAAAAAATTAAAGATTTTAAAAATAATTCTATAAAAAATAAAAAATATTATATATTTAAAATAAATATTGGTAAAAATAATAAAATAGATAAAAAATTTATTATAAATATTTTATTAAAAAACTTTTCTATAACTTATAATAATATAGGATATATAGTTATTTATAATTATTTTTCAAAGATACAATTATTTAATTTTATAAATAATATTATTAGTTATAATAATTTTCTTAAAAAAAATATTAAATTAGAATTGATTAAATAAATTAATTTTTTAAAATAAATAAAATTTTATTATAAAAATCATTTTCATTAATTAATATTCTATTTTTTTTTTTTTTATCAATATATTCAATAATATTTTTATCTATATTTTTTTCACTAATTATAATTAATTTAGATATTCCTATAATATCCATATTATATAATATATCACCTAAATATTCATTTTTATCATTAAATAATACATCTATATTGTTTTTTAATAGAAAATTATATATTTTTTCTGATATTTTTTTTATTTTTATATTATTTAAATTTATAGATATTATTGAAATTTCAAATGGTTCTATATTAGATGGCCATAATATTTTATTATTATGATAATTTTGTTCTACTAATGAAAAAAATATTCTAGATATTCCTATTCCATAACAACCCATTAATATATTTTTATTATTTATAAAAAAATTATATAAACTTGAATATTTATCATATAATTTAAATATATGTGCTATTTCTATACTTTTCTTTATTATAATTTTACTATTTATTTTAAATAAACTTTTATCATTATAAGTTATTTCTCTTATATCTTCTATTATAGGTAATTTTATATCTCTATACCAATTAACTCCATAAAAAAATTTATTATCTATATTTGCTCCAGTAATAAAATTATTCATAATAGATACATCGTAATCTATTATTATTGGAATTTTAATATTTAATATTCCTACATAATCAATTGATGTTTTTGTTATTGAATAAATCTCATCTTTATTTGCAAATTTTATTGGTTTTTGTATATATTTTAATTTATTTATTTTAAATAAACTTAATTTATGATTATATTTTATAACTACAGCTATAAATTTAGATGATATATAATTTTTATTAGAATATAATATAAAAACTTTAATTAAATTATTTTTATTTACTTTGTTCTCATTTATTAATTTAATTTTGTTTTTTATATTAATAAAATAATTATTTTTTTTTTTTATATAATTTTTAATAATATCTATATTACCTGATATATTTGATTTTTCACATAATCCAATTTTATTTTCTCCATATTTAGATAATATATGAAATTCATGTGATAAATTATCACCTATAATTCCAGAATTTGCTTTATTTATAAAAAAATTTAAATTTAATTTTTTAAAAATTTTTTTATATGATATTAGTATTTTTTCATAAGTTTCATTAAGAGATTTTTTAGAATTATGAAATGAATAAGCATCTTTCATTATAAATTCTTTAGTTCTAAGCAATCCATTTTTAGGTCTTAATTCATTTCTAAATTTACTTTGTATTTGAAAAAGTATAATAGGTAATAATTTTTCGGATTTTATTTCTTTTTTTAGTATATTAGTTATTATTTCTTCATTAGTTGGACTTAGTATATAACAATTATTATTTTTTATTGTATTACAATATAACAGTTCTGATTTATAAGTATTAAATTTGTTACTAATATTACATATATTTATTGGTTGTAATATAGGCATAAGAATTTCTGTTGCATATATTTTTTTCATTTCCTCTCTTATTAATTTACTAATTTTGTTTATTATTTTTAACCCAATTGGCATATATGAATATATACCTGATGATAATTTTCTTATTAATCCAGATTTAATCATAAAATCATTAACAAATGAAAATGTGTTTAATTTTTTATCTTTTAATGTATATAAAAAATATTTACTTGTACGCATAAAATTATTAATATATTATTTAATTTAATATAATTAATTCATTTTTTTAATTAAATAGTATATACTAATTTCTATGTATTTTATATTTAATTTAATTAATTTAATATAAAGAATAAATATTATTATTTTTTTTTTAAAATTTTTAATATTTATTTAAAAATAAGAGTTTGATCATGGCTCAGATTGAACGCTGGCGGCAAGCTTAACACATGCAAGTCGAGCGGTAATGTAATTTTTTTACAACGAGCGGCGAACGGGTGAGTAATATCTGGGAATCTGCCTTATAAATAAGAATAACTATTGGAAACGATAGCTAATGCTTAATAATGTTATTAATTTAACCAAAGTAGGGGATTTAATTTTAGAATTAAACCTTATGTTATAAGATGAGCCCAGACGAGATTAGCTAGTAGGTAGGGTAATGGCTTACCTAGGCAATGATCTCTAGCTGGTCTGAGAGGATGATCAGCCACACTGGAACTGAGACACGGTCCAGACTCCTAAGGGAGGCAGCAGTGGGGAATATTGCACAATGGGGGAAACCCTGATGCAGCTATGCCGCGTGTGTGAAGAAGGCCTTAGGGTTGTAAAACACTTTCAGTAAGGGAAGAAATTAATATTACTAATAATAATATTAAGTGACATTACCTACAAAAGAAGCACCGGCTAACTCCGTGCCAGCAGCCGCGGTAATACGGGGGGTGCAAGCGTTAATCGGAATTATTGGGCGTAAAGGGTGAGTAGGTGGTTTTATAAGTCAAATGTGAAATCTCTAAGCTTAACTTAGAAACTGCATTTGAAACTATTTAACTAGAGTGCTATAGAGGGGAGTAGAATTCTAGGTGTAGCGGTGAAATGCGTAGATATCTAGAGGAATATCAGTGGCGAAGGCGACTCCCTGGATAGATACTGACACTGAATCACGAAAGCATGGGTAGCAAACAGGATTAGATACCCTGGTAGTCCATTGCTGTAAACTATGTCGATTTGAAGATTGTAATTATTTATAATTTTCGTAGCTAACGTGTTAAATCGACCGCCTGGGAAGTACGATCGCAAGATTAAAACTCAAATGAATTGACGGGGGCCCGCACAAGCGGTGGAGCATGTGGTTTAATTCGATACAAAGCGAAAAACCTTACCTGCTCTTGACATCCAAAGAATAAAATAGAAATATTTTAGTGTCTTTTAAAAAAAGAAGCTTTGAGACAGGTGCTGCATGGCTGTCGTCAGCTCGTGTTGTGAAATGTTGGGTTAAGTCCCGCAACGAGCGCAACCCTTATTCTTTGTTGCCATCGAGTAATGTCGGGAACTCAAAGAAAACTGCCAGTGATAAATTGGAGGAAGGAGAGGACGACGTCAAGTCATCATGGCCCTTATGAGCAGGGCTACACACGTGCTACAATGATATATACAAAGAGAAGCTATTTCGTAAGAATAAGCAAATCTCATAAAGTATATCTAAGTTCGGATTGAAGTCTGCAACTCGACTTCATGAAGCAGGAATCGCTAGTAATCGTGAATCAGCATGTCACGGTGAATACGTTCTCGGGCCTTGTACACACCGCCCGTCACACCATGGAAGTGAATTGCAAAAGAAATAAGAAAGTTTAACCTTTTATAAGGGGAACTCTTATTACCTTGTGATCCATAACTGGGGTGAAGTCGTAACAAGGTAACTGTAGGGGAACCTGTGGTTGGATTACCTCCTTTTTATAAAAAGGTGTGAAATTAATTGATTAAATATATAAATTAAGGGGTTATAACTCAATGGTAGAGTATCTGTTTTGCATACAGAAAGTTAGGGGTTCGAATCCCCTTAACTCCATAATATTTTATACTTATAAATAAGTAAATTAACGTATATAGTGGATGCCTTGGCAATCAGAGGCTATGAAGGACGTGCTAATCTGCGAAAAGTATCGGCTAGTTGATAAGAAACGTAACCGGTAATATCCGAATGGGGTAACCTAAATAATAGTAATATTATTTATTATTAAGTGAATAAAATAGCTTAATAAAGCTAACCAAGAAAACTGAAACATCTTAGTATCTTGAGGAAAAGAAATCAAATAGAGATTCCCTTAGTAGTGGTGAGCGAAAAGGGATTAGTCAATAGATTTTAGAATTAATAAAATATTATAAGAATGATATTGGAAAAATCAGCGAAACAAGGTGATAGCCCTGTATTTTAAAGTATTTTATTAATAATCTATAAGTAGATCGAGAAATGTTATCTTGATTGAATATAGGGGAACCATCCTCTAAGACTAAATACTACTGATTGACCGATAGTGAACTAGTACCGTGAGGGAAAGGTGAAAAGAACCCCGGATAGGGGAGTGAAATAGATCCTGAAACTGTATACGTACAAGCAGTAGGAGCATGAAGTAAAATTGTGTGACTGCGTACCTTTTGTATAATGGGTCAGCGACTTATATTTTGTAGCAAGGTTAACTTTAATAGGAAGCCGTAGGGAAACCGAGTCTTAAAAGGGCGTTTTAGTTGCAAGGTATAGACCCGAAACCCGGTGATCTAACTATGGACAGGTTGAAGATTAGGTAATACTAATTGGAGGACCGAACTGACTAATGTTGAAAAATTAGCGGATGATCTGTGGTTAGGGGTGAAAGGCCAATCAAACCGGGAGATAGCTGGTTCTCCTCGAAAGCTATTTAGGTAGCGCCTCATAAATTATTTTTTGGGGGTAGAGCACTGTTTCAATTAGGGACTTTTAGTTACCAATTTGATGCAAACTACGAATACCATAAAATTTATTATGGGAGACACACTACGAGCGATAATGTTCGTTGTGGAAAGGGAAACAACCCAGACCGAAAGCTAAGGTCCCAAAATTATGATTAAGTGGTGAACGAAGTAAAATTTCTTAAACAACTAGGATGTTGGCTTAGAAGCAGCCATCATTTAAAGAAAGCGTAATAGCTCACTAGTCTAGTTATTTTGCGCGGAAGATTTACGGGGCTAAAATCATATACCGAAGCTTCGGCAATTAATTATTTGTAATTAATTGGGTAGAGGAGCGTTCTGTAAGTCTGTGAAGATATATTGTGAAATATGTTGGAGATATCAGAAGTGCGAATGCTGACATGAGTAACGATAAAACGAGTGAAAAACTCGTTCGCCGAAAAACTAAGGGTTCCTATCCAACGTTAATCGAGGTAGGGTAAGTCGATCCTAAGATGAGGTCGAAAGGCGTAGTCGATGGATAACAGGTTAATATTCCTGTACTAATTAAATTTTATTTAAAAAAACGAAGGAAGCTAGATTTGCTAAGTGATGGTTATCTTAGTTTAAGTGTGTGGATATAATTAAAATTATATTAAGGCATGATGATTAATTATTTATAATAATTAAAAAATTGACGCTAAACTTCCTAGAAAAAATTTTTAAATCATAAAATTTAATTAATCGTACCATAAACCGACACAGGTGGTTAGGTAGAGAATACTAAGGCGTTTGAGAGAACTCGGGTAAAGGAACTAGGCAAAATAATGTCGTAACTTCGGGATAAGACATACTAATTATGAATGAAAAAAATTATATTTTATAACTTTTTAGTAGTTTAAATTAGTCTAAGATAACGGCTGGCTGCAACTGTTTATTAAAAACACAGCACTGTGCTAACATGAAAATGGATGTATACAGTGTGACGCCTGCCCGGTGCCGGAAGGTTAATTGATTAAGTTATTTTATTTAAAAAAAGCTTTTGATAGAAGCCCCGGTAAACGGCGGCCGTAACTATAACGGTCCTAAGGTAGCGAAATTCCTTGTCGGGTAAGTTCCGACCTGCACGAATGGCGTAATGATGGCCAGACTGTCTCTACCCGAGACTCAGTGAAATTGAAATTGCTGTGAAGATGCAGTATACCTGCGGCAAGACGGAAAGACCCCGTGAACCTTTACTATAGCTTGATATTGTTTATTTAAATCTAATGTGTAGAATAAGTGGGAGAATATTATTTACCAAAAGTATGTTTTATTCATCAGTGAAATACCACTCTTTATTTTTAAATAAACTAACTTTAATCCGTTATCCGGATTTAGGACAATGTCTGGTGGGTAGTTTGACTGGGGCGGTCTCCTCCTAAAAAGTAACGGAGGAGTACAAAGGTTAGCTAATTACGGTTGGAAATCGTAAGGTTAGTACAAAGGCATAAGCTAGCTTAACTGTAAGAATGACAGTTCGAACAGATGCGAAAGCAGGTCTTAGTGATCCGATGGTTCTTTATGGTATGGCCATCGCTCAACGGATAAAAGGTACTCCGGGGATAACAGGCTAATATCGCCCAAGAGTTCATATCGACGGCGGTGTTTGGCACCTCGATGTCGGCTCATCACATCCTGGGGCTGAAGAAGGTCCCAAGGGTATGGCTGTTCGCCATTTAAAGTGGTACGCGAGCTGGGTTTAGAACGTCGTGAGACAGTTCGGTCCCTATCTGCCGTAGGCGTTTGGAAGATTGAAAGGAACTGCTCCTAGTACGAGAGGACCGGAGTGGACATACCTATTGTGTTCGGGTTGTCATGCCAATGGCATTGCCCGGTAGCTACGTATGGAAAAGATAACTACTGAAAGCATATAAGTGGGAAACTTACCTTAAGATTAATCTTCCCAGTAATATTAAAATATTACCTAAAGGGACGTTAAAGACTATGACGTTGATAGGTCAGATGTATAAGCATTGCGAAATGTTGAGCTAACTGATACTAATATCCCGTGAGTCTTATTTTATAAGTATTGAAAAGTATAATTTTATAATATAAAATTTATAAATATATATATTTGATATTCATAACGTGATGGAAACACCTGATCCCATTCCGAATTCAGAAGTGAAATATCATAGTGCCGATGGTAGTATAGATTATTCTATGTTAGAGTAGGAAAATATCATTTATATAAATAAATAGGGATGTAGATCAATGGAAGATCGCCAGTCTCCAAAACTGGATGATGGGAGTTCAAATCTCTCCATCCCTGTTTATTATTTACCTATACAAAATTTTGAAAATATTTCTGATAATATTTTTTCTGAATTATGTGTATTTTTATTTATATTTATTAAACTTAATAATTCTTTTTGAGAAAGTGAAATATTATCCGATAATATTGATATATCAAATTTATTTTCATCAATATTTAAAATATTAAATGATTTTTTTAAAATATCTATATGTCTTTTAGAAATTAGAAATTTAATTTCATTTATATTATTTAATTTTAAAATTTGTTCTATATTTTTTATTATTAAATTTATTCCAGTATTTAATTTTGCAGATATTGTTATTAAAGAAATATTTTTTTCAAAATAATTATCATATATTTTTATATCATCTTTTGATAAATCACATTTATTTTTAACTATAATTATAGGTATACAAGTATTATTTATAATATTAAATATATATTTATTAACCTTATTTTTTAATATATTTAATTTATTTTTAATTAGTAAGTTATTTCTTATATCTATATTATCTATAACTAAAATTAATAAATCAGATTTATTAATTAATTCTTTAGTTTTTTTTATACCTAATTTTTCTATAATATCATCAGTATTATGTATACCTGCTGTATCAAATAAATTAATATTTATGCTATTATTTAATACTAATATTTCATTAATACTATCTCTAGTAGTTCCAGGTATTGACGTTATTATAGATCTATCTTTATTAATTAATAAATTAAATAAACTAGATTTTCCTACATTAGGTTCTCCTATTATAGATATAATAATACCTTTACTAATTAAGTAACTTTTTTCTGAATTTAAAATTAAATTATTAATTTTATTTATAATGTTTTTTAATAAAAATTTTATTTTTAAATTTAAATTAATATCTATATTTTCATAAGAAAAATCTATAAATGTTTCAATTAATATTTTAATTTCATCTAATTTTTTAATTAAATTTTTTATTTCATTAGAAAAAATTCCTTGTACAGATTTACTATATAGTCTAGATTCTAATAATGAATTTGAATTTATTAAATTAATAATAGATTCTGATTGAAATAAATCTAATTTATTATTTAAATAAGCTCTTTTAGTAAATTCTCCTGGATATGCTAATCTAACATTTGGACATAATAATATATTATCTAATATATAAGACATCATATGTGGATTTCCATGACATTGAAATTCTAATAAATTTTCTCCAGTAAAAGAATTAGGTTTTTTAAAAAAAATAACTATACCTTTATCAAGAATTTCATTATTTTTATAATCATGAAAACTTAAATATTCTGCTTTTCTTATTATAGGTATTTTTTTAAAAAATTTATTAGATATATATTCAACTTCATCTCCAGATATTCTTATTATTCCTATACCTCCTTTCCCATATGGAGTAGATATAGCAGCTATGGTTTCACTATCAATTAAAATATTATTCATATTATATATTTCTTTTAATAAAAAAATTAAAAATTTTATTTATATCTTTCTTAAAATAATCAATATTATAATTATAATTAAAATTAAAATTATATTTTAATTTTAATATATAATCTAAATTATAAATTTTATATTTATTAATTCTAAAATATTCTCTTATTAATCTTTTTAGTAAATTTCTTTTATTAGATAATTTAATACATTTTTTACTAATGTATATTCCTAATCTTGGATAATTTAAATTATTATTTGAATAATTGATTTTAAAAAAATCACTTTTTTTAAAAAAAAAATTATTAGATATTATTTTTCCATAACTAAAAGATAATTTATATTTTTTTTTAAATGAATTTAATTTCAAATTAATATTTATATTTTATTAATATTAAATTTTTTCTTTTTTTATTTCTTCTATTAGATAATATTCTTCTTCCAGATTTAGTAGACATTCTAATTCTAAATCCTATTTTTCTAATTCTTTTAATTCTTGATGGTTGAAAAGTTCTTTTCATAATAAATATTATTTTATAATTAATTACATAATTAAATAATAATTAT